>JBEEMX010000083.1:0-9988 GCA_041192465.1 Pseudomonadota bacterium
GCTTTGAGTGGGACGAACGCAAAGCCGCTGCGAACGCCAAGAAGCACGGCGTGAGCTTCGACGAAGCCAAGTCCGTCTTCGTCGATGAGCGCGCCAAGCTGATCGACGATCCCGATCACTCGGAAGATGAAGAACGCTTTGTGCTTCTTGGCCTGAGCAGCGCATTGCGGCTGCTTCTTGTTTGCCACTGCTACCGGGGCGAAGGCAACGTCATTCGCATGATCTCCGCACGCAAGGCAACGACCAAGGAATCCAAGTCCTATCCGTAGAGGTGCCCTATGCGCAAAGAGTACGACTTCTCCGCTGCGAGGAAAAACCCATACGCAGCACAACTGAAGAAGCAGATCACCATCCGTCTCGACGAAGAGTCGATCACGTATTTCAAGGCGATCTCCGAGGAAGTGGGCATCCCGTACCAAAGCCTCATCAACCTGTACTTGCGGGACTGCGCGGCGACGCACCGCAAGTTGAATCTCAATTGGGCGTGACTGCGGTGCCCATGGCGCCAGATCGGTGGCCAAGGTCGCACTGGCGGCGCTGGTGAATCGACTGCGGACGAGTGCAGCCAACTCTACCAAGCGCCCCGGATCAAACCCCGGTCATATCCGGGTGAGCCTTCAACCATTCTCGAAGCGCATTGTTCACCCGCGTCTGCCAGCCCGCCCCGGTCTCCTTGAACGCCTCCAGAATGTCGGCATCCAGGCGGATGTTCACATGCGCCTTGGGCTTGTCCAGCGCTGGCCTGCCGCGTTTGGGTTGGAGCATTTCCTTGGCGACGGACGCTCCCAGCAAGTCGCCCAGCACCTCGGACGCCGGCCGTGCCTTGGCAAACCACTCGTCGGTGGCCTCGGGCGCTTCAAGGTCCAGTTGTTCAGGATTCGGTTTGCGCGGCATAGCGGTTCCTTTCTCTCTGGTTCGCCCGGCGCAGGCTGATCACATGCACGGCGCCGTCTCGCGGTGTGAACACCAGCATGTGCAGGTGCTCGCCAATGAAGCCGAGCGACTGGAAGCGCCGCTCCTTGTAGTCTTGCCTGGTGTCTTCCACGATGAGCGCACAGCTCCAGTCGAAGTCTTCGGCCAGCGCGAATGGCAGTCCACGTTCAGCCTCGTTGCGCAGGCTTTTGGCAGGATCGTAGGTCACTCGCATCTTTTTATTGTACCCACACTAATTCCCCTCAACCGATGACCACCCGCTCCGCCACCCTCGCCGACCTCGACCGCATCGCCCCCCTGTTCGACGCCTACCGCCAGTTCTACGAACAACCGACCGACCTCGCCACCGCCACGCAGTTCCTCCGCGACCGCCTGACCCGCGGCGAATCGCAGATCCTGCTGGCCGAGGACGACGCGGGCCAGGCGATCGGCTTCTGCCAGCTCTACCCGGTGTTCTGCTCGATCGCGGCGCAGCCGATCTACCTGCTGTCCGATCTGTTCGTGACGCCTGCAGCCCGCCGCAGCGGCGCCGGGCGTGCGCTGCTGCTGGCGGCGGAGCGGCTGTCGGCCGAACACGGCAAGCTGCGCATGGAGCTGACCACCGCCCGCACCAACCACACCGCACAAGCCGCCTACGCCGCGCTCGGCTGGGCGCGCGACGAGGTTTACATCGCCTACGCCAAGCCGGTCAGGGCGCTGTACAAGCTGTAACGTAAAGAGCGTGACCGGGTGCCGGATCCGGTGGACGGACGTGGTCCCGCTTCGTATCCTCATCGGACTTCCTCTCCTTAGAACGAGGTGTCCCATGCGTTCCGTCTGCCGCTGTTCCATCATCCCGTCCGATGTCCTGGACCGCCTGTCGCACGACCCGAATCTGACCGAGGCTGAGCGGCAGCACTTCGCCGACATGGCCGCCAGCGAGCGCAGTTGGCGCAAGGTGCGCGCGGCGCAGGCGCCGGTGAACGAGGCGATGCGGTCGCTGTCCGTGCCGACGGTGGTGGCGGCCAAGCCATCGGTCACGGTGTTCAATTGCAAGAACGGCACGGGCTTGCCCGGCACCGCCGTGAGCAAGCCCGCCACCTCCGCTGACCTGACCGCCCAGCGTGCCTTCAACGAGACCACCGCGGTCGCCGAGTTCTACCGCGCCGCCTTCGGCCGCAACTCGATCGACAACCTCGGCATGACGATGCAGTCGTCGATCCACTACGGCCTGCGCTACAACAACGCCTTCTGGAACGGCACCCAGATGACCTATGGCGATGGCGACGGCAACATCTTCGTGGACTTCACCGCCAGCACCGATGTCATCGCCCACGAGCTGACCCACGGCGTCACGCAGTTCACCGCCCGGCTCGGCTACACCAACGAGGCCGGCGGCCTGAACGAGAGCGTGTCGGACGTGTTCGGCTCGATGTTCCGCCAGTGGCGCCTGAACCAGACCACCGCGCAGGCCGACTGGCTCATCGGCGCCGATATCATGGGCCCCGGCGCCAAGGCCCGCGGCTACACCTGCCTGCGCGACATGGCCAACCCGGCCGCCACGCACTGCCTGTCGCCGCAGCCCACCCTGTACAGCCAGTACCGCACCGGCATGGACCCGCACGAGAGCAGCGGCATCCCCAATCTGGCCTTCTGTCGCGCTGCGGTGGCGATCGGTGGCCACAGTTGGGAGAAGGCCGGCAAGATCTGGTACCAGGCGCTGACGGGCTATGCCGCCGCGCCCACCCTGAAGATGAAGCCCTTCGCGGCCCGCACGCGCGCGCTGGCCGCCTCGCTGTTCCCGACCGAACCAGCGGTGGCGGCGGCGGTGAACAAGGCGTGGAAGAGCGTCGGCCTGTGAGCGGCGAACTCCACATCGAGCGGCTGGGCGGACTCGCCGGGATGGGGCTGCCGGCCTCGCACCTGCGCAGCGAGGGCCGGCTGGCCACCGATGCGCTGTCGGCCGCAGACCGGGCCGCGGTCGATCGGCTGTTCGCCCCCAGGCCCGCCAGCCGCGGCGCCGCCAGCCCGGTGCGCGATGGCTTGCGCTACCGCATCACCCGCACGTCGGCGACGGGGGCGCCGGACGTGGTCGAGGTGGCCGAGGAGGTGGCGGCTTCGCAGGTGCCGCAGGCGCTGCTGGACAGCATCCGGGACACGCTGCGCTGAGTGCCGCAGGCGTCCGCGGGAGGGCGTGGGCGACAATGGCCTTCAACTCTCCCGAAAGATCCCATGAGCGCGAAGAAGACCGACCTGGTCAAACACCTGGCCCGCAAGCTGGACGGCAAGATGAAAACGGCCGGTGTGCCCCCGCGGTTCGCCCAAGGTTCGGCCGACGCCGCCGCGGCGGCCAAGCGCACCGAACGCGCCGAGAACGCCGCCCCGAAGCTGGTGTCCGTGGCCTGCCGCCTGCCGGCCGAGCTGGTCAACCAGATGCGCGAGCGTGCGCTGACGCAGGATGGCGGCGTCAATGCCGTCATCGCGCTGGCGCTGGCGCAATGGCTGGAGACGGCCGCGCCTGCTACCTGATTTCACCGGCATCCACCGGCATCCGCCGAAATCCACCTTGCTGGGAGCACCGACCATGGGTACCACGTTGTTCGATGGCGCCGCTCGCTGCACAGGGCTGCTGGCGGCGCTGGTGTTGGCGGCGTGCGGTGAAATGGCCACGCTGCCGCTGGCCTCGGGGACCGGGGCGCATCCCGTGTTGCCGTCGCCGCGGCCAACGCTGATTCCCACGGTGAACATCGCCCCGGCCGAGGGCTGGCCCGTCCAGGCCACGCCGGTGGCCGCGCCGGGCACGCGCGTGGTGGCCTTCGCCCGCGGGCTGGACCACCCGCGCTGGCTGCACGTCCTGCCCAATGGCGACGTGCTGGTGGCGGAGACCAATGCGCCGCCGCGTCCCGGCGACAGCGGCGGGTTCAAGGGCTGGATCGCCGGGCTGGTGATGCAGCGCGCTGGCGCCACGGTGCCCAGCGCCAACCGCATCACCCTGCTGCGCGACACGGACGGCGATGGCGTGGCCGACCAGCGCACCGTGTTGCTCGACGGGCTGAACTCGCCGTTCGGGATGGCGCTGGTGGGTGGCTCGCTCTACGTGGCCGACACCGACGCGGTGCGGCGCTTTCCCTACACCGTCGGCGACACGCGCATCACGGCACCGGGCGAGCGGCTGGTGGAGTTGCCCGCCGGCCCGATCAACCACCACTGGACCAAGAGCCTGATCGCCAGCGCCGACGGCACGAAGCTCTACGCCACGGTCGGCTCGAACAGCAATGTCGCCGAACGCGGCCTGGACGCCGAAGCCGGGCGGGCGGCGATCTGGGAGGTGGACCTGCGCAGCGGCGCGCACCGTGTCTTCGCCGACGGTCTGCGCAACCCGAACGGCATGGCCTGGGCGCCGCAGACCGGCGCGCTCTGGACCGTGGTGAACGAGCGCGACGAACTCGGCAGCGACCTCGTGCCCGACTACCTGACTTCGGTGGTGGACGGCGCTTTCTACGGCTGGCCCTACAGCTACTTCGGCGCCCACGTCGATGCGCGGGTGCAGCCGCCGCGGCCCGATCTGGTCGCACGTGCCGTGGTGCCCGACTACGCGCTCGGGCCGCACACGGCGTCGCTGGGCCTGGCCTCGTCGGAGGGCACCACCTTGCCCGCGCCGTTCGCGCACGGCATGTTCATCGGCCAGCACGGTTCCTGGAACCGCCGACCGCACAGCGGCTACCAGGTGGTGTTCGTGCCGTTCGCGGGCGGGCGTCCGTCGGGCGCGCAGCCGATCGATGTGCTGACCGGCTTTCTGAGCGCGGAAGGGCGGGCGTTCGGTCGGCCGGTCGGCGTGGCGCTGGACGGGCAGGGCGCCTTGCTGGTGGCCGACGACGTGGGCAACACCGTCTGGCGCGTCTCGGCGACGCGCTGAGGTACTGCGGTTGCTGCTGCTGCCGCCGGCTCCTGGCTCAACGCTGGGCCAGGTGGTCCTTCATCTTCGACAGCGCCACGGCCATCGCCAGCCCACCCAGCGTCTTCACCAGCGCGGGGTGTTCGGCGTAGAAGCCGGCGAGCTGGTCAGCGATGCCGGGTTGGGCGGCGTGGGCCTCGGCGACGATGGCCTCGGTTTCCTGCGGCGAGAGCTGTGACGCTTGGGCGGGGGTGATCTGGCCCTGGCTGTTGCCCGACCCCATGACGCGGCCGAGTGCCCCATTGGCCAGCGCGGCAGCCGCGACCGGGCCGAGCGTGGCGAGGATCTGGTTGAGCATCCCGGCTTGCTGGGTGCCCGACGAGCCGCCGAACAACTGGCCGACCATCGCGCCGATGTCGGGCGTCTGGCTGGAGCGGAAGGCGCTGGCGAGGCCCTGGGCCAGCAGGTCGGACGGAGCCGCCTGGGCCACCTGGTCGAAATGCTGGTCGCTGACGTGCTGGTTGCCGCCGGCGGCTTGGGCGAGGAGGTCGAGGAGGTTCATGGTGTGCAGATTCCGGAAAGCGCCACGCCTCAGCGGGTGACGCGGTTGTAGATGAACAGCAGCACGATGGCGCCGACGATCGAGGCGATGAAGCCCGCGAGCTGGCCGGCCGGGTACAGGCCCAGTGCCTGGCCGATGTAGCTGGCCGCGACCGAGCCGGCGATGCCCAGCACGGAGGTCATGATGAAGCCGCCCGGCCCCTTGCCCGAGGTGAGCGACTTGGCGATGAGACCGGCGACGAAGCCGATCAGGATGGTCCAGACGAGGTGCATCACGGTGGGATCTCCAGAGTTCCTGGGTTGCGGTGGCCGATCCTAGCGGTTGTTCGTGCGGTCTGTCACGACCTTTGGACAGGGGCCGGGACACCACAGGCGCGGGATCAGGGTTTGTCAGATCCGCCGGGCCGGGGCTTTGGGCGTAGAGTGCCATCCACTAAATCGAACGACCGTACTATTTTGTGCGGCGTTGTCTGGCGTTGTACGGCGCCTTTCCAGGAGACACCATGACCTTGCGCAGAAGCTTTCAATTCGGACTGTCCGCCGTGCTGGTGGCCGTGCTGGCCGCGTGCGGCGGCGGCGGTTCGGACACCACGCCCCGCGCCACGGTCACGGCCCTGCGCGTCATGGGCGACAGCCTGGCCGACGTGGGCACCTACGGATTCAAGTTCACCATCCAGGGCAATGACACCTACCCGGAGCGCGTGGCGCAGTCCTACGGGCTGGACAAGGGCTGCAACTTCTTCAGCTTCACTGGCACCACCTTCGCCCCCAACGCCAAGGCGGGCTGCACCAACTACGCCATCGGCAACAGCGTCATCCATCCGGCGAGCAACGGGTTCACGGCGGCCGATCCGCGCGGACTGGCGGTGCAGCTCGCAGCGGCCACGGCGGCGGGCAACTTCGCCGCGGGTGACTTGCTGCTGGTCGATGGCGGGGGCAACGACGCCTCCGCGCTGGTCGGCGCCTACCTTGCCGCGTCCAAGGACGGTGGCGCGAGCTATCTGGCCCTGCTGGGCACCTTGCTGACGCCGGCCCAGGTGAACGCAGCCGCAGGCGGTGGCGCGGCCGGGCTGGCCGCGGCGGGCGGCACCTACATGGTGGCGCTGGCCGACAAGTTCGCCGCGATGCTCCAGGCGGGCGCGCTCGACAAGGGTGCCCAGCGCATCGCCCTGCTGAACATGCCCGGCATCACCAACACGCCGCGCTTCCAGTTGGTGCTGGACAGCATTGGCGCTGCCGCCGGCGCCCCGGCCCGCGCCCAGAGCGAAGGGCTGTTCAAGGGCTGGACCGTCGCGTTCAACACCCAGTTGGCCGCGAAGTTCGCCGGCAACAGCAAGGTGGCCGTCGTCGATTTCTACACCGCGTTCAACGACCAGGTGACCAGCCCGGCGCAGTTCAACCTGACCAACGTGAAGACGCCGGCCTGCCCGATCACCGGCGCGGGCACGGATGGCTTGCCGACCTACAGCTTCCCGACCTGCACCGATGCGTCGCTCGCCGCCGCACCGCCGACCGGCCTCACCGGGACTGGCTGGTACAAGTCCTACGCCTTCTCGGACGGTTTCCACCCCACGCCCTACGGCCACCAACTGCTGTCGCAGCTCATCGCGCGCACGCTGGCCCAGGCTGGCTGGCTTTGAACCCAACGAACGACCGACCGAAGGAACGATTGACATGACCCTCCGTCTCAACCCGGTCCTCTGGGCCACCGCCGCGCTGCTGCTGACCGGCACCGCCCAGGCCCAATCCATGCCCGGCGCCTTGAGCGTGCGCCTCGGCGCCACGCGCATCGCCCCGGCCGTCACCAGCGGCAACCTGACCGCCCCCAGCTTCGCCGGCACCCAGGCCGACGTGACCGCGAACACCCAGCCCACGGGCGGCCTGACCTGGACGATCGATGACCACCTCGCGGTCGATGTGCCGCTGGCGCTGGGCTTCAAGCACGACCTGATCGGCGCGGGCACCATCACCGGCGTGGGCAAGATCGGCGAAACCCGGGCGCTGCCGATCAGCCTGCTGCTGCAGTACCGCTTCCTGGAGCCGTCGGCGCAGTTCCGCCCGTACGTGGGCGCCGGCCCAACCTACGCCAAGTTCTACAAGGCGCGCAGCACGGCCGCCCTCACCGGCCTGACCGGTGGCAATCCCGCCAACCCGACGACGCTGAGCATCGACTCCAAGCTGTGCCTGACGGCGCAGATCGGCGCATCGGTCCAGTTGACGCCGACGTGGTCGCTGGACATGGCCGTGCTCAAGACGGCGCTGAAGACCACGGCCCACCTCTCGACCGGCCAGACGCTGGACGTGACGCTCAACCCGACCTCGTACTCGGTCGGGCTGGCGTACCAGTACTGATCCGTACTGATCCACTGTACCGGGACGGGCCCGGTCAGGCGATCAGCGCAGCGCACCCGCCCCGGTCGCTGCGTGGCTGACCCAGATCGCCGGCGGCTCGCCCTCCGGCGATCGGTAAGCCGCTTCGATCGCCGCGCGCACCTCCCCGATGCGTGCATCCGGCAGCACGACGACCACACAGCCGCCGAAGCCACCGCCCGTCATGCGGGCACCGCCGTCCTGCCCGACGGCGGCCTGCGCGATCTCCACCAGCCGGTCCACCGCCGGGTGGGTGATCTCGAAGTCGTCGCGCATCGAGACATGCGACGCTGCCATCAGCTCGCCCAGCCGCACCAGATCGCCGGCCGCCAGTGCCGCGGCCGCGGCGGTGGTCCGTGCGTTCTCGGTGACGATGTGGCGGGCGCGGCGGAACACCACGTCGTCCAGATCGCCCCGGTCGCGCAGCAGCCGCTCGCCATCCACATCGCGCAGCGCCGCCACGCCGTAGTGCCGCGCCGCCGCCTCGCACTGGTCACGGCGGGTGTTGTATTCGCTGCCCACCAGCCCGCGCTTGACCCGCGAGTGGACGATCATCACCGCCACCGCGTCCGGCAGATGCACCGCCTGCCCGCCCAGGCTGCGGCAGTCGATCAGCAGTGCGTGACCCGCTTCGGCTCGGGCCGAGATGAGCTGGTCCATGATCCCGCAGTTGACGCCGACGAAGCGGTTCTCGGCGCGCTGGGCGATCAGCGCGAGGTCGGTCTGGCTCACCGCGTCGAGGCCGAGCAGCGCCTTGAACGCCTGCCCCACCGCGACTTCCAGCGACGCCGACGACGACAGCCCCGCGCCCTGCGGCACGTTGCCCGCCACGGCCAGATCCGCGCCGCGCAGCGTCAGCCCGAGGGTCGCCAGGTGCTCGGCCAGCATCTTCACCGTGCCGCGCACGTAGTTGGCCCACTGCAGCGTGGGGTGCGGCGTGATGGGGGCGTCCAAGTCGAAGGTGTCGGTCGCGTGGCCGTAGTCGGCGGCGACGACGCGGATCCGCCGGTCGTCACGCGCCTTCACTGCGATCACCGTGCGGTAGTCGATCGCGCAGGGCAGCACGAAGCCGTCGTTGTAGTCGGTGTGCTCGCCGATCAGGTTGACGCGGCCGGGCGCCTGCACCCACAGGTCCGGCGCGTGGCCGAAGGCGGTCTGCAGCGCATCGGCCGTGCGGGAGTTCAGGGTGTCGGTCATGGGAGAGCGGCCGGGGCCGAGGCGCGGTAGTGGGTGTCGCTGACCGCCCGCAACTGGGCGGCGGCCTGCTCGGGCGTGAGGTCGCGCTGCGCCTCGGCCAGCATCTCGAAGCCGACCATGAACTTGCGCACGGTGGCCGAGCGCAGCAGCGGCGGGTAGAAATGGGCGTGGAGCTGCCAGGGCGTGGCGTCGTGGGCGTTGAACGGCGCCCCGTGCCAGCCCATCGAGTACGGGAAGCTGCAGCGGAACAGGTTGTCGTAGCGGCTGGTGAGCTTCTGCAGCGCCACCGCAAGGTCCGTGCGCTGCTCTGGCGTCAACTGCGGCAGCCGCTGCACCGCGAAGCGCGGCAGCAGCAGCGTCTCGAACGGCCACGTCGCCCAGTACGGCACCACCGCCAGCCAGTGCGCCGTCTCCACCACGACCCGCTCGCCCGACGCCGCCTCGCGCTGCACGTAGTCCAGCAGCATCGGCTGGCCGTGTGCGGCGAAGTAGGCGCGCTGCTCGCGGTCCTCGGTCGCCGCTTCGTTGGGCAAGTGCCCGCAGGCCCAGATCTGCCCGTGCGGGTGCGGCTGCGAGCAGCCCATCAGCGCGCCCTTGTTCTCGAACACCTGCACCCACGGGTAGGTCTGTCCGAGTTCGGCGCTCTGGTCGCACCAGGTATCGACCACGCCGCCGATCGCCGCCAGCGACAGCTCCGGCAGCGTGCGCCCGTGGTCCGGCGAGAAGCACAGGACGCGGCTCGTGCCATGCGCGGCGGCGGTGTGGAACAGCGGATCGTCGGTGGCCGGCGCGTCGGGCACGTCGGGCATCAGCGCCGCGTGGTCGTTCGTGAACACGAATGTCCCCGCGTACTGAGGATTCACATCCCCGCTGACCCGCCTGTTCCCCGCACACAGATAACACCCCGGATCGTGCGCCGGCAGCACCTCGTCCGACGCCGTTTCCTGCTGCCCCTGCCACGGCCGTTTCGACCGATGCGGCGACACGAGCACCCACTGGCCCGTCAGCGGGTTGCGGCGGCGGTGGCTGTGCTCGGCGGGATCAAACACGCTC
>JBEEMX010000084.1:0-9909 GCA_041192465.1 Pseudomonadota bacterium
CGGGCACACCCTGGTCGGTCGGCGCAAGCTCGACCACCGCCACGGTCAGCACCGCCGCCCGCGCCACGCCGGACAGACCGGCACAGAGCAGCAGCAGCGCAGCGAAAAGGGTCAACAGGAGTCGGCGGGACATGGCGGTCGAGTGTAGCGGAGTGCCAATCACCGTGATGCGGCCGGGCCTGCGGGCGGCTCGGCGTAGTCCCAGCGCCGCCGCGCCGCCATCACCATGGTCGGATACGGTGCCTGGCCACGGCTGCCGTTGTAGCGCCCGAGCGCCATGAACAGGTCGCCCTTCTCGCGGTCCAGGTAGTGGCGCAGGATCACGCAGCCGAAGCGCAGGTTGGTCTGCATGTGAAACAGCCGCGAGGCATCGCCATCGCCGATCAGGCGTGCCCAGAACGGCATCACCTGCATGTAGCTGCGGGCGCCGACGCTGGAGATCGCGTACTTGCGGAAACCGCTTTCGACCTCGACCAACCCGAGCACCAACGCGGTGTCCAGCCCGGCACGGCGGCTCTCGTACCAGACGGTCTCCAGGAACTCGCGCCGCACGTCGAAATCCGGTTTGCGCTTGACCAGCCGCTGGCTCATCGCACCGAGCCAGCGCAGGTGGGCGAGCCGGGCATCCATCGTCGGGAATTCCAGCCGCGGCGGCGCACCATCGCCCGCCACCGCCGACGCCAGCGCCGTGCGCACCGAATCGGCCAGCGGTTCTTCCGCCTGACCGCCCGCCTGCGCCAGCGGCGTCCAGCCCGTCAGGCCGACACTGCCCGCCCAGGCGAGCAGCGTGCGGCGGCTCGGACTCATGCCTGCAAGCGGGCTTTCACGAAGGCGGCCACGTCGGCGGTGGGCACCTTGGTGGCGGCCTCGTCTCGGCGGCCCTGGTATTCGAGCTGGCCTTCCTTCAGCCCGCGGTCGGAGAGGACCACGCGGTGCGGCACACCGATCAGCTCCCAGTCCGCGAACATCGCGCCGGGCCGCTCGCCGCGGTCGTCGAGCATCACGTCGATCCCCGCCGCCTGCAACTCGTCATGCAACGCGTCAGCGGCAGCCTTCACCTCGGCAGAACGGTCATAGCCGATCGGGCAGATCGCCACCGTGAATGGGGCAATCGCGTCCGGCCAGACGATGCCGCGGGCGTCGTGGCTCTGTTCGATCGCAGCACCCAGGATGCGCGTGACACCGATGCCGTAGCAGCCCATCTCGAAGTGCGCCGGCTTGCCGGTCTCGTCGAGGAAGGTGGCGTTCATGGCCTTCGAATACTTGGTGCCGAGGTAGAACACGTGGCCGACTTCGATGCCGCGCTGGATCGCCAGCACGCCCTGCCCGTCCGGCGACGGATCGCCCGCGACGACGTTGCGGAGGTCGGCAATGACGTCCGGCTCGGGCAGGTCGCGGCCCCAATTGACACCGGTGAGGTGGAAGTCGGGTTCGTTGGCGCCGCAGACAAAGTCCGCCATGTTCGCCACCGTGCGGTCGGCGATGACCTTGACGGATTTCTTCAGGCCGATCGGGCCGAGGTAGCCCGGCTTGCAGCCGAAGTGATCCTCGATTTCGGCGAGCGTGGCGAAGCGGAAGCCGCCCTTGAGGCCCTCGACCTTGCCGACCTTGACCTCGTTCATGTCGTGGTCGCCACGCACGAGCAACAGCCAGACCGTGGACTTGACGATGTCGCCCTTGTCGTTCACTTCGTCCGTGGCCATCACCAACGACTTGACGGTTTGCGCCAGCGGCAGGTCGAGCAGCACGGCCACGTCGGCGCAGGTGCTCTTGCCCGGCGTCGCCGTTTTCGTCAAGCCCCGAGTCGCCACGCCGCGGTTGGCGGTCAGCGCCACCGCCTCGGCCAGTTCGATGTTGGCCGCGTAGTCGCTGGTCGGGCAATAGACAATCGCGTCTTCGCCGGTGTCGGCGATGACCTGGAATTCATGCGAGAGGTCACCGCCGATTGCACCGGTGTCGGCCGCCACGGCGCGGTACTGCAGGCCGAAGCGGTCGAAGATGCGCTTGTAGGCGGCGAACATCGCGTCGTAGCTCTTCGCCGCCGCGGCCGGGTTGCGGTCGAACGAGTACGCATCCTTCATCGTGAACTCGCGCCCGCGCATGATCCCGAAGCGGGGCCGGCGCTCGTCGCGGAACTTGGTCTGGATGTGGTAGAAATTTTTCGGCAGCTGCTTGTAGCTGCGCAGCTCCTGGCGGGCGATGTCGGTGACGACTTCCTCGCTGGTCGGCTGGATGATGAAGTCGCGGCCGTGCCGGTCCTTCACGCGCATCAACTCAGGCCCCATCTTGTCGAAGCGGCCCGTCTCCTGCCACAGCTCGGCCGGCTGCACGACCGGCATCAGCATCTCCACGGCGCCCGAGCGGCCCATCTCCTCGCGGATGATGGCCTCGACCTTGCGAATCACGCGCAGCCCCATCGGCATGTAGTTGTAGATCCCCGCCCCGAGGCGCTTGATCATGCCGGCTCGCATCATGAGCTTGTGGCTGACCACCTCGGCGTCGGCGGGGGCTTCCTTCTGGGTGGCGATGAAGAACTGGGAGGCTTTCATGGGGCGGGCAGCAGACTCGGGGGAAATCACTGTTCTTGTCGGGTGATACGCGGGGTTGCGATCACCAAGCCCAGTGCAATAATGAATCCAACGTGAAAATTGGGGTCTGATTATGCTCGACCGTGAAGGCTTCCGGCCCAACGTCGGCATCGTCCTGCTCAACCAGCGGAACCAGGTGTTCTGGGGCAAACGCATACGCACCCACTCCTGGCAGTTTCCGCAAGGCGGCATCAAGTATGGTGAATCGCCCGAGCAGGCGATGTTCCGAGAACTCCACGAAGAGGTGGGGTTGCATCCTGAACATGTCCGCATCCTGGCGCGCACGCGCGACTGGCTGCGCTACGAGGTACCTGAACATTTCATCCGCCGTGACGCACGGGGACATTACCGAGGACAAAAACAGATCTGGTTCCTGCTGCAACTGACCGGGCGCGACACTGACATGAACCTGCGCGCCTCCACGCACCCGGAGTTCGACGCCTGGCGCTGGCACGACTACTGGGTGCCGCTGGACGTGGTGATCGAGTTCAAGCGCGATGTCTACCAGATGGCGCTCACGGAACTCGCGCGCTTCCTGCCGCCGCGCCCGAGTGGCCACGTCAACCGCTTCCTGCGCGGGGGCATGCGGGCGCAGCGCCGCGATGGCATGGAGTGCGGTGACGAGGGGGGCTTCGGGGAGGAGAGCGAGCCGCTGCGGGTCGAGCCAGAGGATCTGGCCGTCAAGCTCTCAGGGAGTGCCTGACCACTCCGGCGCGCGGGGCAACCAGCGCAGGGCCGCCTCCGCGCTCACCGGCCGGCTGAACAGGAAGCCCTGCGCCACCGTACACCCCAGTTCACGCAGCAGCGCGAGCTGGCCGTGGGTCTCGACCCCTTCGACCACGACGCTCAGGTCCAGCGCCCGCGACAGGTTCAGGATCGAGCGCAGCACCTCCAGATCGCGGGTCGAGTGCTCCAGATCGGCGATGAAGCTGCGGTCGATCTTCAGCTCGTCGAGCGGATAGCGCCGCAGGCACGACAGAGAAGAGTGTCCCGTGCCGAAGTCGTCGATCGACACCCGCAGCCCCGCCTGCTTGATCTGGCGGAGTTGCTGGTGGGCGCTCTCGGGATCGGCCATGAGCGCGCTCTCGGTCAGCTCGATGACGAACCGAGCCGGATCCAGCCCGTGTTCGGCCAGCAGCTTGGCCATCAGCCCGGCCAGCCCCGGATGCCGGAACTGCACCGCCGAGACATTGATCGACATGCGCGGCACCTGGTAACCCGCCGCCTGCCAGGCCACCACCTGCCGGCAGGCTTCGCGCGCCACCCACAGCCCGATGCCATCGATCAGGCCGTTCTTTTCGGCCATCGGGATGAAGGCCGCCGGCATCAACCACGCACCGCCCGGACGCTGCCAGCGCACCAGCGGCTCGACCCCGACCACCTCGCCCGTCACGACATCCACCTGCGGCTGGTAGAGCAGGCGCAGCTCGTCGCGCTCGATCGCCCAGCGCAGCCCCATCTCCAGTTGCAGTTGCTGGTCCATCGCCGCCTTCAGCTCGCTGGTGTAGAAGTGGTAGGTCCGTTTGCCCTTGGCCTTGGCGGCGTACATCGCCACGTCGGCCACCTGCAGCAGCGTGGCGCTGTCGCGGCCGTTGGCCGGGTACATGCCGACCCCCAGGCTGGCCCCGACGTAGAGCACCCGGTCAGACATCGCCAGCGGCGCACCCAGCAGTTCCACCACCCGCCGCGCCATCAATTCGGCCTCGGCTGCGCTGGTGTGCTCGATCAGCACGGCAAACTCGTCGCCACCCAGCCGCGCCACCGTGTCGCAGCCGCGCAAGCTGTCGCGCAGGCGCTGTGCGATCACCTGCAGCAGCTCATCGCCGAGCGCGTGACCGAGCGTGTCGTTGATCAGCTTGAATTCGTCAAGGTCGACGAACATCACCGCCAGTTGCTCCTTGCGCTCGCACGCCCGGCCAATCGCCTGGCGCACCCGGTCATTGAACAGGAAGCGGTTGGGCAGCCCGGTCAGCTCGTCGTGCGTCGCGAGATACTCGATGCGGCGCTGCGAGGCGTCGTAGCGTCCGGGGTCGCTGTAGACACCGATGTAGTGCTGCACGGCGCCCTGCGTGTCCTGCACCGCGTGGATCGACAGGGCCGCCAGGTGCATCTGCCCGTCGCGGTGGCGGTTCCAGATCTCGCCCTGCCACCAGCCACGGCTGGCAAGCGCGCGGCGGATGTCCTCGAAGAACGCCGCCGGGTGTTGCCCTGACGCCAGCATCGCCGTGCGCTGGCCCACCACCTCGCCGCTGGTGTAGCCGGTGTCGCGCTCGAAAGCGGCATTCACCACCTGGATCACATGGTCCGCGTCGGTGATGACCACGCTCTCGCCGGTACGGTCGAACAGCCGGGCGGCCAGGCGCATCTGGGTTTCGGCCTGCTTGTGGTGGGTGACATCGCGCAGCACCCACACATGGCCCATCGACACCCCCCCGGCCCGCAGCGGGATGAAATCGCGCATGGCGGTACGGCCCCCTTGCAGATAGACCTCTTCGCCGTGGACCGCCTCGCCGGCCTGCGCGATCGTGGTCAGGCGCTGGACCGCATTCGGATCGACATAGGCCCCACCCAGCAGCGACAGCAGCGCGCTGGCCCCCAGACCGCGCAGGGCCTCGGGCGACTGGGTCAGGTGGAACAGGTCGCAGAACGCCTGGTTGGCGAACTCGACCGCACACGCGCTGTCCTGCACCAGCAGGCCCGAGTGGAGGCTGTCGAGAATGGCGTAGAGCCGCGCCTGGTCAACGGCATGGCCCGACAAGGACGGCAGACAAGCGAGGGTCGCGGAATCGGGCATGCAGTAAGGCGGCTGAGCGGCCAGCGACAGACAACGGTGGACAAGAGACGGCGGCGTACTGCACTGGCCACTCGGCATTTTGCGCAGTTCAGGTGCAAGACCCCGCCACACAGGCACACCAATCCAGTCAATTTCACACGCGATTGAGCATCGCCAGCCCGATGCCCACCCCCACCAGCGCGCCCACCAGCGCCGGCGTGATCGCATCGCCCAGCAGCCAGCCGGCGCACAGGGTGCCGAACACCGGCGAGAGAAAGACAAACGCCTGCACCTTGGTCGCCGGATAGCGCGTGAGCAACCAGAACCACAGCAGGTAGCTGGCGAAGGTGACGATGGCGCTCTGGTAGAACAGCGCGCCCACGGCCAGTCCGCTCCAGTGCGCCGGCCACGCCGAGCCACTGACCACGGCCGCGATCGGCGACAGCACCGCCGCCACACCCAACTGGTAGGCCAGCGTCACCTCCGACGCCGCGCTGCGCAGCGCCGACAGCCGGATCACCACCGTCGTCAGCCCCCACAGCACCGCAGCGCCAAGGATCATCAGATCGCCTTTCCAGGAGCCGCCCGCCGTGCCCTCGCCGAACGCCAGCGCGATCGAGCCGAACGCCACCAGCAAGCCACCGAACTGCAGCGGCGCCAGACGCTCGCCCTGGTGCGCCGCAGCGAGCACGAGCGCGACGATGAACGGCGAGGTGTTGATGAAGACGACGCCGCGCGCGGCCGTCGTGTACTGCAAGCCGACAAAGGCCAGCCCGAACTCGACCGCGAACAGCAGCCCGCACAGCAGCCCCGGCCACCCGGTGCCGTCGGTGAACGACCAGCGGATGCCGCGCCAGCGCATCCAGCCCAGCAGCAGCGTGAAGGCGACCACACTGCGGATGGCGAGTTGCACCAGCACCGGCACTTCCGGCATCGCCGCCTTGATCGAGACCTGATTCAAGCCCCACAGGAAGCAGCACAGCAGCAGGCTGAGCACGGCGGTGGTGTCGAGGTGCGCATGGCGCACGGGGGCCGTCGTGGTCATCGTCGAAGGTGTAAAAGTGTGGAGTCAGCCGATAGGCCGGATTCTGTGCGATGGGTTGCCCCATCGTGACCGCCATTCATCTGGGCCGAGGGTCGCCCACTCGGCTCGGTGCCACCTACCCGCCCGCTCAGCGAGCCGCCTCAATGCGGGCCTATTTGGTGTTGCTGCGCGTAGAGATTGCCCGTTTCACCCGGACTGAACCGGCTCGTCTCTGTTGCTCTGATCCTCGCCTCACGGCGGAGAGGCGTTACCTCCTACGCTGCTCCATGCAGTCCGGACCTTCCTCCAGTGCGGCCTTTCGGCGGTTGCACCAGCGGCGGTCTGGCTGGCTCCACGGGCTGGATTGTCCCACAGCGGGCGAAAGCGCCTCAGGGTTTCCTGGCCGGCAGCTTCGACAGCTCCGCGTTGTGCGCCTCGATGCGGGCATTGCAGGTGTTGATCGTCCGGCGCAGGTCATCCTGCTGCGCGGCGCAACGCTGGAGCTGCTGCCGATCCGCCAGATGCGCCTCCAGCAGCTCGCGGTAGGTCAGGCCCGCCTTGAGCGCCGCAGGGGCGGGACAGGATGCCATCAACGCCGCGGTAGGTTCGCACTTGAGCGAGGGCGGCACCTGGGCAACGTACTGCGTGGCGCAGCCGGTCAGGGCGAACGCCGCCACCAGAGCGAGCGGGAAAGAACAGCGGGCGCAGTGCATCGTCTTCATCCTGTTCACCGGGCGGCCGAGCGGCTGGCGCTGACCCGGTTGAGCGTCGTCACGGCGTCGTCCGGCACGGGCGCTTGCAGGCAGTTCAGCCCCGCCTGCAGCCGCTTGAGCTGGCGCTGCAGGGTGACGAGTTGCATCTCGCGGCGGTGGAGTTCCTCGCGCGCCGGGGCGCTGGTGGTGGCCGTGGCCAGTGCGTGACGCACGCGCTTGAGTTCGGCATCGGTGGACTGGCGCTGGCCGCTCAGGGCCACCAGGCGCTCCTGCACCTCGTCGAAGGCTTCAGCCATCTCGATCTTCTGCTCGTCGAAGGTCTTGCGCTGGGCGGCCAGGCGCGTTTCATGTTCGGCCTGCTGGGCCAGGAGCGCGTCGGCGAGCTGCTGGCGCGCGGTGGTCTGCTCGGCCAGCGCGGCCGGGCCGGATTTCTCCAGTGCCGCCAGCTGCGCGCGCGCATTCTCCAGCCGGGCCGAGCCAAAGCCGTAACCAATCCAGCCCGCCACCAGCAGGGCAATCGTGGACACGACAAGGCGGATCTGGTCAGGCATGGATCGGGTCTCCCGGCGGTTCGGTGATGGTGCCGGATGTTACGAAGGAACAGCCACCGAATCGGTGAGGATTGGTGTTCAGCCCGCAGCGGGTGCCGCCACTGCCACGGCCAGGCGGAACCCCAGGTCATTGCGCGCCGAGGAACGGCTGTGCTTGACGCGGCAGGCCGAGCGCAGCGTGCGGGCGTTGCTGTTCCACGAACCGCCGCGGGCCACGCGCGCATCGCTGCGGTCGCCATGGTCCGTTGCATGGGCACACCACTCCATGACATTGCCATGCATCTGCCAGAGACCCCAGGCACTGGGCTCGAACGTGTACACCGGCACCGTCTGGCGCGGCTGGCGGAATGCGTGCTGGGCGCGGTCCGGCGGGATCGGGCCATCCCCCCAGTGGAACGCAGTCTGCGTACCGGCACGGCAGGCGTGCTCCCACTGCGCCTCGGTGGGCAGCATGGCATCCAGTCCTGGCAGACGGCGGCTGAGTTCGCTGAGAAAACGCACGTTCACCGCATCCCAGCTGACCTGTTCCACTGGCAAGTCTTCACCACGGAACTGGCTGGGCTGCTGCCCGGTGACGGCCTGCCACAGCGCCTGGGTGCAGGTGGTGTCGGCCAGCCAGAACGGCGTATCGAGGGCGACCCACCGACGCGACTCGTCCTGCTTGTGGCCCGGCTCGCTGTCGGGCGACCCCATCCAGAACCCGCCCGCCGGAATGAAACGCAGACGCTGCGACACGCGGTCCAGTGTCAGCTCTGCCCAGTAACCATGGGCGTCATGGCCCAGCGCCGCGGCCCAGCTGGGGTGACTCGGTGGAATGTTCGGACTCGATTCGCCTTGCCCCTGACCATTGATAGCCATGTCGTGGAATCTCCCAGTCTCTGTGGAACCGGATTGAACCACCGACGAAGCCGGGACACGGCAGGTCTGCATTCCGACACACCCCCTGTTCGCGGGGGCCGATTCACATCATGCAGGGCCTGCGTTCAGGTAACGCAGACCATAACGCCGCCGCGGCGCTGGCAGGGCACAGGCATTGCGGTAGGCCAGCCACGCCAGATGCACCCCCGCCCGCACCGCCAGCAGGCTGGTCTGGCAATCACGACTGTCCGGCTGCCGCACCCAGCACATCCAGCAGCGCCTGCCCGTACGCCTCCAGCTTCTTCGCACCGACGCCGCTGATGCCACCCAGTTCCACCAGCGACGCTGGCTGGCGGCGCGCCATCTCGGCCAGCGTCGCGTCGTGGAAGACGACGTAGGCGGGCAGGTTGTGCTCCCGCGCCACATCGGCGCGCCACTGGCGCAGCGCCTCGAAGCGCGCGATCTGCTGGGCGTCCAGATCGGGCGGTGCCACCTTCGGTCCGCGCGGTACAGCGTCGGTGCCCGCGGCACCGGGCCGGGTGCGTGAACGACTGCGGCGCGGTGCCTCGCTCGGCGTGCGCATGCGCAGTTGCACATCGCCGCGCAGCACGGTGCGGGCGGAGTCGGTCAGCGCCAGCGTGCCGTACTCGCCTTCGGCCACGACATGTCCGAGCGCCACCAGTTGCCGCAGCACCGCGCGCCACTGCTGCTCGCTCAGGTCGGCACCGATGCCGAAGGTGCTCAGACCGGCGTGGCCGTACTGCTCGACCTTGTCGGTGCGCTTGCCACGCAGCACATCGATCAGTTGGACCGTGCCGAAGCTGCGCGCACCGTGCGACTCGCGGCCATGCTGGGCGAAGCGGTAGATGCACGACAGGGCCTTGCGCGCCGCATCCGTGCTGTCCCAGGTGACGGGTGGGTGCAGGCAGTTGTCGCAGTTGCCGCAGGGCTGGCTGTCCTCGCCGAAATAGGTCAGCAGCCGCACGCGCCGGCAGTCGTGCGCCTCGGCCAGCGCCAGCAGCGCGTCGAGCTTGCCGCGCTGCACCCGCTTGAAATCGTCCGCCGCCGGACTCTCGTCGATCATGCGGCGCTGGTTGACCACATCGGCCAGCCCGTAGGTCATCCACGCATCCGCAGGCGCGCCATCACGCCCACCGCGGCCGGTCTCCTGGTAATAGCCCTCGATGTTCTTGGGCAGGTCGAGGTGGGCAACGAAGCGCACGTCCGGCTTGTCGATGCCCATGCCGAAGGCGATCGTCGCCACCATCACCAGCCCCTCCTCGCGCAAGAAGCGGTCCTGGTGCCGCTTGCGCACGCCCGCATCCAGCCCGGCGTGGTACGGGAGCGCCGGGATGCCCTCGTCCTGCAGCCACGCCGCCGTTTCTTCCACCTTCTTGCGGCT
>JBEEMX010000085.1:0-9903 GCA_041192465.1 Pseudomonadota bacterium
GAAATGCTCGACCTGCGGCGGCTGCGCGAAGAACGGCCCGACGATGGCGCGCCACTCGGCGAAGGCCGGCGACTCGCGGAAGTCGATGGTGTGGTTCTCCAGCGTCTCCCACCAGATCATCAGCAGGTAACGCTCGGGCGACTCCATGCCCTTGTTGACCTTGTAGCCAAAGAAGCCCTTGGCCTGGCTGATGACGGTCTCCACACCGCGCTGGATGGCGGCGTCGAAATCGGCCTGGCGGCCGGGGTGGATGCGGATGTCGGCGAGTTCGAGGATCACGGTCAGGTCTCCGGAAATGGGCTCCGCATCCTACTAGCCTCACCACCGGCATCGCCCCCACTCAGGGGCCTTGGTGCTTTCACGCGCGGGATAGGCTGACAGCGTGTCAGCATTCCACACGGCCAAGCTGCGCAAGCTCACCATGTGGTTCATCCCCATCCCCATCGCCACGACAACCGCCTACCTCTGGGGCGAAGGCGATCGCCCTGTCGTCACAGCCTCGTAGAAATTGATCTTCTTGCCCATGTAGGCGCTGCCTTCGATCGACAGGTGCCCGTCATCGCGGTAAATGAAAATATTATCCTGGCTGGCGACACAGGTACCGTGGGTGCAAATTCCATCAAACAGCCAGACCACTTTCACCTCCTGTTCGATGCGCTGCAGAAATTCGACCACCGGCTGCTGTCTTGCTGTGGCAACGGCTAGATCGAAGGCACAAAGGTCTTGCCGCAAATGAAAAAACGCAGCCTTCACGGAGCAGCGGCCCATGTCTGTTCCATTTTGCGGCGTCGGTGAAAATACCACGGGCGTGACCCCCAGACTCTTGATCCGGTCCAGTGTGGTCTTGAAATACCCCATCGAGACCTCTGACCCGCTGACAACTTCGCCGCTGCGGCGCATGACTCGCGCGTTCTTGTCAACAAACTGGCCAAACGGCGAGCTGAGCACGACATATTTGACGGACTTGTTCTGCCGCAGCCATTCAAACACCCTGTCGTTGAATGCAAGACACCCGACAGCCCAGGATGCCTTGTATTTCTCGTTCAATGGTGCAATGTCGAGGAACGGCCCGCAGAACGACGATGTCATCTGCACGACCTTGATGTCCTTCTTGGAGGCAAGAAGACCCGGCATCAAGTGCATGGCGTAGGAATCACCCCAGACCAGTATTTCCGGTTGATCACCCGTGCTGCAATCCTTGGACAGAATGCCTGACGGGTGATCACACCCAGAGCTGAGTCCGTAGTTAATCCTCAGGCGAGACTCGACATCGCCAAGCGTTGCCTCCAGTTCATGCCGAAGGAAGTAGCCATTGGATGAGATACCCACCACCGAGAACAGCACCAGGACAAACGATCCCGCCAAGCCGAACCGGATGATGGCACCACGGCCCACTGCCCGTTTGTCCCGAAAAGGCCGCTCCACAAAGCGCCAGCTCAGCCAAGCCAGCCCCAGTGTCACAACCGAGAGCGCCGCATACAGCATGGCGCTTGGCGTGTCCAAGCTCCGATGTCGGGCGAACACGAACAGCGGCTGGTGCCACAGGTAGGCGCTGTAACTGATCAATCCGATGCCAACGAACGCCCGATGCCCAAGCAACCGTCCCACCCAGGTCACGGGTGTTGCAAACAAGATGATCAACGCCGCACCCACAGTCGGGAACAATGCGTGCCAGCCAGGGAAAGCAGTGTTCTTGTCAAACACAAAAATGGCATAAACGATCAGCGCCAGTCCTGCTGAACTCCCGACCTCCGCCAGGCATTCGGTGGGAACTGGCCGCTCTTTGCGAGCGAAATAAAAAGCCACAAATGATCCGACCAGCAATTCCCAACCGCGTGATGGCAACAGGAAAAAAGCAGCAGCAGGTTTGTGCAGGGCACTCCACTGACTGGCGGCCAGACTGGCGACGGCAACCACTGCCAGCGCGATGACGATCCATTTTTTTCCGAACCGCCACGCCAGCATGATCCACAGCGGAAACAGCATGTAATACTGCTCCTCAACGGCCAGACTCCATGTGTGCAGCATGGGCTTCAGTTCTGCAGCAGTATCGAAATATCCGCTGGTTTGCCAGAACAGCACATTTGATGAGAATACCGTCACCGCCAGAATGCTCTGCGAGAACTCCTTCAAATCGCTGGGGGGCAGCCATATCCAGGCCAATGGCAGACAGACCGCCAGCATGAAAAACAGCGCCGGCAATATGCGGCGCGCACGGCGCTCATAAAAATCAGCCAGTGAAAAATTCCCGGACTCTTTTTCTGCAATAATAATGGCAGTGATCAAGTAGCCGCTGATGACAAAGAATATGTCTACGCCAACAAAGCCTCCACGGAAAATCTCAAACCCAGCATGGAACAGCATGACGGGAATAATGGCGATCGCTCGCAGCCCGTCTACTTCTCGTCGATATTTCATATTGATGATTGATCAATTAATGATGGCGCGCTTGATTTTATAGCCTGTACAGAATCATGTGATTTTTTACATTGATCGGCCATGTGAAAAAATCACACCCGCCTCAAAAGCAAACCCCATTGCCAGCGGGCCACTGCGGGCGGCTGGGTTCGCATGCTTGATGTCCTTCATGCGCTTGCCTACAGCCGCTCATCCGCGTGGAACGTGTGCAACACCCGATGCACCACCGGCGTCAGCACCAGTGCCGCCGTGACCACGAACACCAGCCCCGCATAGAGCGCGTAGCAGCCGGCGAAGAGCTTGCCCGCGGGCGTCGTTGGCACATTGATCGGCCCCATGCCGCCGAGCAGCATCGCGGCGTTGAGGAAAGCGTCCAGCACGGACAGGTGCTCGAACACCGCATAGCCCAGCATGCCGACCGCCAGCGACACCACCAGCAGGCCGGCCGCAAGCACCAGGTGCAGCGCCAGCCGGCGGGCGAAGCTGGCGCGGGGCAGTGGACGTTGGGATTTGGTCTCGTACATCCACCGAGTAGAGCAGAGTTGCCCCGTGGCATGCTCCAGCCCATGACCACACAGACCCTGCTCCACACCCTGTTCCCCGGTCCTGTGCTGGCGCCGCTGCTGTACGGCGTCGTGCTCTACGGCGCGCGCTATCTGGTGCTGGCGCTGGCGCTCTACGGCGTGGCGCGGCGCGGCTGGGGGCGGCCGGTGGACGCGGCGTATCCGGCCGGCGATGACCGGGCGGTGCACCTGCGGCGCGAGATCGGCAACGCGGCAGGCACGGTGCTGGTGTTCGGGCTGGTCAACGTGGTGCTGTTCGGCACGGGGCTGATCCAGCACACGCAGCTCTACTTCCGGATCGACTCCGCGCCGACGGGCTGGTTCGCACTGAGCGTGGTGCTGGCGCTGGTGCTGCACGACGCGCTGTTCTACGCGCTGCACCGGCTGATGCACACCCGCGCGCTGTACCGCCGCACGCACCTGACGCACCACCGCTCGGTGCGCCCGACGGCCTTCGCCGCCTACAGCTTTCACCCGACGGAGGCGGTGGCGGAGGCCGTGCTGGTGGTGGTGATCCTGTTCGTGCTGCCGATGCACCCGCTGGCACTGCTGGTCTTCCAGACGGTCTCGACGCTGATCAACGTCTACGGCCACTGCGGCCGCGAGTTCTACCCGCCGGACTGGCACCGCCATCCGGTCGGCCGCTGGATCAACACCTCGACCCTGCACGCCCACCACCATGCCACCGGTCGCGACAACTACGGCCTGTACTTCACCTGGTGGGACCGCTGGCTGGGCAGCGCCGATCCAGCGCGGCGCTGATCAGCTCAGGTCGCCAACTCGCGCACCGCGAGCGCGCTGTCGCGCGGATCGCTCGACTGGAAGCTGTCGGCCTGCGCCAGCGGCCAGTAGACCTGGAAGACGTTGTGCGGCCAGTCGCGCTCGCCACGCTCGGCCGCGAGCAGCTCGCCCGGTTCGACAAAGCAGAGCTGGTTGCGCAGCAGCCGCACCTGGTCGTTGCTGACGCGGCGGACGATGTGCCCGGCCGTGATGTCGCCCGGGTGGCGCAGCCCGGCAGCCTGGACCAGCTCTTTCAGCGCGTGCAGCGTGTTCTCGTGGAAACGCCGAACCCGCTCGATCTTGTCGGGCACGACCAGCGCACGCTGGCGCTGCGGATCCTGTGTCGCCACGCCGGTGGGGCAGTGGCCGGTATGGCAGGTCTGTGCCTGGATGCAGCCGAGCGCGAACATGAAGCCGCGCGCCGCGTTGCAGTAGTCCGCCCCCAAGGCCATCGCGCGGGCGATGTCGAAGGCACTGACGATCTTGCCGGAGGCACCCAGCCGGATGTGCTGGCGCAGGTTCAGCCCGACCAGCGTGTTGTGGACCAGCAGCAGCCCTTCCTGCAGCGGTGCGCCGACGTGGTCGGTGAACTCCAGCGGCGCAGCGCCGGTGCCCCCTTCACCGCCATCGACGACGATGAAGTCCGGCCGCAGCCCGGTGGCCAGCATCGCCTTGCAGATCGCGAACCATTCCCACGGATGCCCGATGCAGAGCTTGAAGCCAACCGGCTTGCCGCCCGAGAGCATGCGCAGCCGGGCGAGGAACTGCAGCAGCTCGACTGGCGTGGAAAACGCGCTGTGCGCGGCCGGTGACACGCAGTCCACACCCTCCGGCACGCCACGCGCCACCGCGATCTCGATCGTCACCTTCGGGCCGGGCAGCACGCCGCCATGCCCCGGCTTGGCGCCCTGCGACAGCTTGACCTCGATGAGCCGCACCTGCGGGTCAGTGGCGTTGGCGACGAACTTCTCTTCGCTGAAGCGACCATCGTCGTTGCGGCAGCCGAAATAGCCGGAGCCGATCTCCCAGACGAGGTCGCCGCCGTGGGTGCGGTGGTGGGTGCTGATCGAGCCTTCGCCGGTGTCGTGCATGAAGCCGCCCTGCTTCGCGCCACCGTTGAGTGCGAGGATGGCGTTGGCGCTGAGGGCGCCGAAGCTCATGGCCGAGATGTTGAACACGCTGGCGCTGTAGGGCTGCGTGCAGCCGGTGCCGATGGTGATGCGGAAATCGTGCGACGCCAGCACGGTGGGCATGAGCGAGTGGTTGAGCCACTCGAAGCCTTCGCGGTGGACATCGACCTGGGTACCGAAGGGGCGCTTGTCCGGATCGCCCTTGGCGCGCTGGTAGACCAGCGAACGCTGCTGGCGCGAGAAGGGCGCGGCCTCGTTGTCGCTCTCGATGAAGTACTGGCGGATCTCGGGGCGGATGAACTCCATCAGGTAGCGCACATGCCCGATCACCGGGTAGTTGCGCAGCACCGAACGTTGCGACTGCCGCAGGTCGCGCACGCCGATGACCAGCCCTGCCACCCCGCCGATGGCGATCCACGGACCAAGGTGGAAGGCCCACCAGCCCAGCCCGCCACCCAGGGCCATGGCGCCGCAGGTGAGCATGACCAGATAGCGGATCGGGAAATGGCGGTCCAGCGCGGTCATCCAGGCGGGCATGGGTGGGTTCTTTCAAGTGGTGGCGGCGCGAGGCGCCGGAGTCACATGCTGCAGGCAGAACAGCGGGGCCAAGGGCGGAATTGAGGCGGCACCGCCCGACAATTGTGAACAACTCGTTACCCTGACGGCCATCGCACGCCTGCAGGCTGCCCGGTACTTGATCGTATGGCTCCTGGCTCAGACAATGCGCCAGTACGGTTCGTCAGAAACCGCTTTTCACTTCGGGATCGGACTGCAGGACATGTTGTTGCGCTGGCGAGCCACGCTCGGCCTTGGAATCGGACTGGGTTGGATGACCTTGTCTTCGGCTGCCTGGTCGGCGCCAGGAGCGGCCGACACCACCACCACCACCGCCCTGCGACTCACCGTGGCCGAGGCCGTGCTGGGCATCCTCGCCCACACCCGCTGGCCGCAGCGCGCAGCGCGTCCGCTGCTGCTGTGTGTCAACGAGCGCAGCAGCAGCGTGCTGGAGCTGCGCACGCTGCACGACAGCATCCCGGCCGGCAAGCTGGCACCGGTCCGGCTGATCGATCTGGCCGACGAGTTGCCGCTCGACTGCGACGCGGTCTACCTGGGCGCTGGCCCACCGGCGGTGGAGCCACTGGCGCAACTGATCGGGCGGCCCGTGCTGAGCATGGGCGAGGGCGCCGAGTTCTGCAGCCGCGGTGGCCTGTTCTGCCTGGTGCCGCGCAGCAGCGGGCTGCGGGTGGAGGTCAACCTCGACGCCGTTGCCCGCAGCGGTCTGCATATCCATCCCCAGGTACTCAAGCTCGGCCAGCCACGCCCGGGAGGCATGCCATGACACGCCCCGTGACCTTCCTCAAGCTGTTGCGGCACGGCCATCTGCGGGTGGCAACCGCGGCGGTGATGACCTTCGGACTGGCGCTGGCGGTGATTGCCCATGTGCTGTTGAGCGGTGTGCAGGAGCGGCATCTGGAACTCGTGGCGCGCATGCTGAGCTATTCGGTCGAAGCCGCCATCACCTTCCGCGACGAGCAGACCGCGGGCGAGCTGCTGCGCGATATCGCCGGACGCGAGGGGCTGGTCGAGGCACGGGTGCTGCTGCCCAGCGGCGAGGTACTGGCCAGCCACGTCGCGCCCGACAGCGGCACCATCGACCGCCTGATGCGCCAGGCCGGGGAGCTGCTGGTCCACAGCGAAGCCCGCTCGCCAGTGCTGCTCGACGGGCGCACCATCGGGCAAGTGCGGCTGCGCGGGGACGGCACGCTCTACGCCTGGCTGCTGGTCTACGGGGCGATCGGGGCGGTGCTGTGCATCGGCGCCTCGCTGGCGGCGGGCACGCTGATGACGCGGCGCATGGAACGCTCGCTCATCGAGCCGATCAACCAGCTCGCGGCGCTGACCCGCTCGATCCGCAGCGAGCGCACCTATGAGCGGCGTGCGCCGCCGGCACGCATCGCCGAACTGCAGGCGCTGGGCGAGGACTTCAACGCCATGCTCGACGAGGTACAGCTCGGGCAGGCCGAGCTGATGGCACGCCAGCGCCGGCTCCAGTCTGACAACGACGTGCTGGCCCACAAAGCCTGGCACGACGCACTGACCGGGCTGGCAAACCGCGCGCAGTTCGAGCGCCGGCTGCAAGACGCGCTCAACAGCACCAGCGTCCGCGGCGGTCACCTGGCGGTGCTCTTCCTTGACGCCGACGGGTTCAAGGCGGTCAACGACACGGCGGGACACGCCGCCGGCGACCGGTTGCTCACGATGATGGCCGACCGGCTGCGCACCGCCGTGCGCGAGACCGACGTGGTGGCGCGGCTGGGCGGCGACGAGTTCGCCGTGCTGCTGCACCCGCTGCGCAGCGTGGACGATGCGCGCCGCGTCGGACAGAAGATCCACAGCCTGATGACACAGCCCTTCGACCTGGACGAACACGGCCACTTCCACTGCGGCCTGAGCGCCGGCATGGCCACCTACCCGCTGGACGGCGACACCATCCCCGCCCTGCTCGACACCGCCGACCGGGCCATGTACCGCGCCAAGCACGCCGGCAAACGCGCCCGGACCCGGCCCTTGAGCGGACCAGGCACACCCTACCCCACCCTCAAGGACCAGATCGCGCAATGACACAACCACACTGCAGCCCGGCCCGCCGCCGGCACCTGCGCACCGCGGGTGCGCTGACTCTGGCCTTCTCATTGGCGCTGACCGGCTGCGCCACACCGGCACCACCGGCTCCGCCCCCTGCGCCCGCCGCGCGGTTCTCACCCGCCCAGGTCACCGCCTTGCGCCAGATGGGGTTTGAAGAAGTCACCGAAGGCTGGGAGTTGAACCTCGCTGGCAAGGTGCTGTTCTCGTTCAACGACGAGCGCCTCGGCGCCGACGGCCTGCGCACCATCGCCGGCATCGCCGACACGCTGCTCAAGGAGGATCTGACGCGGCTGCGCATCGAGGGCCACGCCGACAACATTGGAGACGCGGCCTACAACCAGCGCCTGTCAGCCAAGCGGGCCGAGGTGGTTGCCCGCGAGTTCGCGGCACGCGGCCTGCCAGCGGCGCGCATCGAAACGCGCGGCCTCGGCTCCGCCATGCCCATCGCCGACAACACGACCGAGATGGGCCGCGCGCAGAACCGCCGCGTGGTGATCCTCGTGCGCGGCGACTGAGCCGCCACCACGCACGGTCGGCTTGGTGGCTCAACGCTTGCCGTGCTGCTCCGAGTGCTGCTGGCCGGCGCAGCCGTCCACATCGAGCACCGTGGCCGTCAGCGTCGTGCCGCTGAGCGTGCCCAGGATCTTCACCGCGGCGCCCGCCACCAGGCAGGTGGCCGAACCGTCGTGGTAGGTGGCACCGGCAGGGCTGACCGTGTAAGCGCCAGCCGCCACGGTGGTGCTGGCGTTGGCTGCGGTCACGGTGAAGGTGAAGGTGCCGTCGCTGTTGACCGTGCCCACCGTGCCGCGCACGCCGCTGCCCGCGTAGGCGTGCCCCGGATGCGCCGCCCGCGCGCTGCTCGATGCCGCACCGCGCACGTCCACCGTCGTCGCCGTGATCACCGCCGACGAGCCGATGCCGCTGACCTGCCCGCGGAAGCTCACCGCCACGCCGGCCGCCAGATCGGTGACCAGCCCGTGCGGGAAGGTGGCCGTGCCGACATCGACCACCACGCTGTCGCCGCCCGGCAGGAAGTTGGCATCGGTCAGCTTGACCGTGACCAGCGAGCCACTGACGGCGCTGACCGTGCCTTCGCCACGGGCGCGGGTCACGGCGGATTCGACGTGCAGGACAGTGGCCGACACGGTGACCGGATCGGCCGTGGTGGCGCCCGGTGTGACCGTGCCCTTGATGCCGATGCGGGTGCCCGCGGTAAGCTGGGCCAGCGTCAGCGTGCTGCCGGTGGCCTCATTGGTGATGACTGCATCGGTGGCCAGCGAGACGACCACGCCTGTGCCCAGGCGGCTGTCGTTGACGGTGAGGGTGCCGGCGGCGGTGTTCACGCTCTGCACCGTTCCATGCACCTCGGCCTGCTGGCGGATGAACTTGCGGAAGGCGTCGGTCGGGTGCAGCACATCGACCTGCGGCGTCACCAGCCCGGTGGCGGCGCTGTAGGTGAAACGGGCGAGGTTGAAGTCGAGCACGAGCTGACCGGTGGTCGCCGTGTCGATGCTCAGGTTGCGCACATTCCAGACGAAGTCGCTGCTGCCACTGCCGAGCTTGCCGGTCACGGTGGTGGCGCCATCGAGCGAGACAAGCTGCACGTCGTTGCCCAGCGTCACGGCGAGCTGCGTGTAGATGCCGGACGGCACCGTCACGCTCGACATGAACTGGCCCACGTCCGCCAGCGAGGACAGGTTGACGACGACCGGCGTGGCGGTGGCGTCCAGCAGGGTGACGGCGGCGCCGTTGCTGTCGGTGGCGGTGATCTTCTTGATCGTGACCCAGACCTTCGCGTACTCGGTGGCGAGGTTGTCGGTGATGTAGGTCTGCAGCGTGACCGACGCCGCAGCCGCGGTGGGCGTGGTGGACGCGGTGTCGCCGCCGCCGCCACAGGCGGCCAGCACGGCCAGCGCCGCGGTGGACAGGGTCAGGATCAGGGACTGGTTCAGGCGGGTGCAGGTCATCGGTGCGCTCCTGGCGGGGTTCGGATGCTCTTTAAATGGGAATTTTTCCCATATGTTTGCATCGTAGAGGCTGCCCTGGTCCCCTGTCCATGCACTAGTGAACAGCGTTACCCCGGTTAACCGATCTTTTCATTCGCGCAGAATCCCTGACATGCGTTTCGACGTCTTCTTCACCGACCGGGTCGGCATCGCCCAGGAAATCCTCGCCACGCTGACGATGGCGCGCCATGGCTGACACAAAAGGACAGAGAACACCCGGTTCATGGCCTCGGCGGCACCGCGGCGGGCCAACCATACTCGCCGCTGGCATGTTCAGTTGTCCGTGAAACCATGAAATCAATTCGGCTGTACTTGACGATGGCAGTGTCCTTGCTGGTGATCGCCTGCGGTGGTGGTGGC
>JBEEMX010000086.1:0-9867 GCA_041192465.1 Pseudomonadota bacterium
CGAGCACCACCCGCTGGCCGAAGTGCTCGATTTCCTGTCGGAGCAGGTGCGCCACTACGAGGATCAAGTGGCGCCGATCCCGGACGCACCACCGGCGGAGGTGCTGCGTTTCCTGATGGAACAGCACGGCTTGCGGCAGGAGGATCTGAGCGACTGCGCCCCGCAGGGCCGGATCTCCGACATCCTGCAAGGCCGGCGCGAGGTCAGCAAGGCGGTGGCCAAGCGGCTGGCGCAGCGGTTCCGGGTGCGGGCGGATGTGTTTCTCTGATCAACCGACGGCGAGCATCAAATGCCCGACCGGCTGGGCCGCTGGCCGGAACTGCGCGTCACCTCGACGCCGTCAATGGCCTGTTTTTGCATGGTTCAACTCCTTGGCACGGGCTTCGGCCACCTTGGGCCGAGCGTGAATCTGGCACATGCGCGACGAGCGCGGGCAGGCGTCGTTTCCTCGGGATTTTTTCTTGCAGACGGTCGTCACGGTGGTCGGGTTCTGAGCCGCTCCGGGCGGTGATCTCCGTGCCAGCCTCACCCCCGCACGTCGTCCAGCCCCCCCACCCGCGACGGCCGCAACCGCGTCTTCGCCAGCGCCCCCGCCGGCTCCAGGATCGGGTACGCGATCGAGCAGATGTGCGAGTTGATGCGCTTCAGGTCGCTGATCAGGTCGAGGTGGAGCGAGCTGGTCTCGATGCTCTCGGCGGTGTTGTCCTTGAGCCGCCCGAGGTGGTTGGCCGCGTAGCGGTGCTCCAGCTCCCGGAAGCGCGCCTTCTCCTCCAGCAGCTTCTGGGCGTCCCGCGGATGCCCGTCCAGGAACACGCTCATGCCGAGCCGCAGGTTCGCCATCAGCCGCTCGTGCAGGTGGATGATCTCGGCCATGCCGGCGTCCGAGAAGCGGCGCTGCTTGAGGATCTTCTTGTCCTCGATGTCCTGCAGCACGCGCTCGATGATGTCGCCGATCTGCTCCATGTTGATGGTGAACGAGACAATCTCGGTCCACCGCTGGCTCTCGCGCTCGGACAGCGGCTGGCGAGAGATCTGGGTCAGGTACAACTTGATCGCGGTGTACAGCCCGTCCACGATGTCGTCCATCTGGCGCAGGCGTTCGGCCTGGTCGAGATCGTTGTCACGGATCACGGGCTGGATGCCGCAGAGCATGGTCTCGACCGCATCGGCTTGTCGCAACGCCTCGCGGGCGGCGCAGCTCAACGCCAGCGACGGCGAGGTCAGCACCAGCGGGTCGAGGTGGCGCGGTGTGCGGCCATCGGTGATCGCGGGCGTGACCATCCAGCGTTCCAGCAGGCGGGCGAGCGGTCCCGTCAGCGGCACGAACAGCAGCGCCTGTGCCGCGTTGAAGGCCAGGTTGAACAGCACCACCTGCAGCAGCACCTCATGAACACCACGCTGCAACCAGACATGGAACACCCCCATGCACGGCGCCGCCACCGCGCACGCCAGACCGCGCAGCACCAGCGAGCCCATCGGCAGCCGCCGCGTCGCCACGTCCGAGCGCGACACCGACAGCACCGCCACCAGCGCCCGCCCCAGGTTCGCTCCCAGCACCAGCCCGAGCGCCGTCGCCACCGGCACCATGCCCTCCTGCGCCAGCGTGCCCACCAGCAGCACCACCGCCAGACTCGAATACGACACGATCGCGAGCACTGCGCCGACCATCAGCTCCAGCGTCAGGTCGTTCGGCAGCGTCACCAGCAATGCGCGCACCAGCGGCGCCTCGACCAGCGGGCGCGTGCTCTCGACGATGAGCTGCAGCGCCAGCGTGATCAGGCCGAGTCCGATGGCGATCTGGCCGACCCGCCCGGTGCTGGTCTTTTCGCGGGAGAGGTGCAGCACCACGCCGCAGAAGATCAGCGCCGGCGACAGCCACGACAGGTCGAACGAGTACACCAGCGCCATCACGCTCGTGCCTACGTCCGCGCCCAGCATCACGACCAGCGCGGGCGCCGTCGCCACCAGCCCCTGCCCAACGAAGGACGACACGATCAGTGCGGTCGCCGTGCTCGACTGCACCACGCACGTCACCGCCGCCCCGGCCAGCATCGCCCCCGGCCAGGTCGCCATGCTCAGCGCCAGCAGCCGGCGCAGGCTTTCGCCAAACAGCCGCAACACGCCGGTGCGGACGATCTGCGTCGCCCAGATCAGCAAGGCAATCGCGGCGAACAGGTTGAGCAGGTGGAGCATGGCGGTCCCGATTGCACACGGTTGCGACCGGTGTATACACTGGAATGAACACCCCGGAATGCAACGTACACCCGCGATCGCCCATGCGCCATAGCCCGCCCCTGATGCCGAACCCCCTGGACGCGCCGGCTGCCACGGCGGAGGAACACCCCACCAGCGCCACGCAGCGCATCGTCGATGCCATCACCACCGCCATCGTCGAGCGCCGCCTCATGCCCGGCACCAAGCTGGCCGAGCAGCCGATCGCCGACATCTTCAAGGTCTCGCGCACCCTGGTCCGCCAGGCGCTGATGCAGCTCAGCCGCGACCGCCTCATCACGCTGGAGCCGGCGCGCGGTGCGTTTGTCGCCCAGCCCAGTGTCGAGGAGGCGCGGCAGGTCTTCGCCGTGCGGCGGATGCTGGAGACCGCGCTCATCCGCCAGCTCGCTGCCCAGATCACGCCCGCGCAAATCGAGGAGCTGCGCGCCCACCTCGTCGCTGAACGCGAGGCCGTGTTGCGCACCGATGTGCCGGGCCGCACGCGGCTGCTGGCGGATTTCCATGTGGTGCTGGCCCGTCAACTGGGCAACGAGGTGCTGGCGCAACTGCTCACCGACCTGCTCTCGCGCTCGTCGCTGATCTCGCTGATGTACCAGTCCTCGCACTCGGCCGAGCACTCGCAGGAGGAGCATGTGGCCATCGTCGAGGCGCTGGCCCGCCACGACGCCGACGACGCCGTCGCCCTGATGGCGGACCACATCGGCAGCGTGGAGCGCAATCTCAGCCTGAACCCGCGCATCCACGATCTGGCCAGCGCCCTGGCCCCGTCGCCGATCTGACCCGAGCACCGATCCGGTCAAGGGTTCGACCCGATCGCGGAAGCAGCATCTGGCACGCAAACTGCTTTCCAAAATTGTCCACCAAACTGTATACGATCCGGAACACACCATGATGAAGCCCTCTCCGATCCGTCGCACCATGCTGGTGCTCGCCAGCGCCTCCCTGCTGGGCACGCTGCCACTGGCTGCCCAGGCCGAGGACACCCCGATCAAGTTCCAGCTCGACTGGCGCTTCGAAGGCCCGGCCGCACTGTTCCAGGTGCCCGCCAGCAAGGGCTTCTTCAAGGACGAGAAGCTCAACGTCACGGTGGACGCGGGCAACGGCTCGGGCGGCGCTGTCACCCGTGTGGCCTCGGGCACCTACGACATGGGCTTCGCCGACCTGGCTGCGCTGATGGAGTTCCACGCCAACAACCCGACTGCGCCGAACAAGCCGGTCGCGGTGATGATGGTCTACAACAACACGCCGGCTGCGGTGCTCGCGCTGAAGAAGAGCGGCATCAAGACCCCGTCGGATCTGAACGGCAAGAAGCTCGGCGCCCCGGTGTTCGACGCCGGCCGCAAGGCGTGGCCGATCTTCGCCAAGGCCAACGGCATCTCCAACGTGGCATGGACCGCGATGGACCCGCCGTTGCGCGAAACCATGCTGGTGCGCGGGGACATCGACGCGATCACCGGCTTCTCGTTCACCTCGCTGCTGAACCTCGAAGCGCGCGGCGTGAAGGCCGAGGACGTGGTGGTGCTGCCGTATCCGCAGTTCGGTGTGAAGCTCTACGGCAACGCGATCATCGCCAGCGAGGAGTTCGTCAAGAAGAATCCCGAGGCGATCAAGGCGTTCCTGCGCGCCTTCACCAAGGGCGTGAAAGCGGTCATCGCCGACCCGGTCGGTGCGGTCGAGACGGTCAAGGCGCGGGACGGCATCATCAACAGCGAGCTGGAGCTGCGCCGCCTGAAGCTGGCACTCGACGCCAGCGTGCTGACCCCGGACGCCAAGGCCGAGACCTTCGGCGACGTGAAGGGGCCGCGCCTGTCGCTGATGGCCAGCCAGGTATCGGACGCGTTCGGCACCAAGGAGCGCGTCAAGTCCGAGGCGATCTGGAACGGCAGCTTCCTGCCCTCTGCCGCCGAGCGCAACATCTTCGCCCCCGCGAAGAAATAAGCCGGAACCGACCGGGAGCACGCCACGATGACGACCGCCTTCGTCGATTTCCAGGATGTCTGGCTCGCCTACAACGAGGAACTGCTCGCCAGCGGGCAGTTCGCGGTGGAGAACATCAGCCTGCAGGTCGGCGAGGGGGAGTTCATCGCCATCGTCGGGCCATCCGGCTGCGGCAAGTCCACCTTCATGAAGCTGGCCACCGGCCTGAAGCGTCCGAGCAAGGGGCGCGTGGTGATCGACGGCCAGGAAGTGACCGGCCCGCTGAAGATCACCGGCATGGCCTTCCAGGCGCCAAGCCTGCTGCCTTGGCGCACGACGGTGGAGAACGTGCTGCTGCCACTGGAGATCGTCGAGCCGTACCGCTCGTCGTTCAAGCAGAAGAAGGCCGAGTACCAGGACAAGGCGCGCAAGCTGCTGCAGAGCGTCGGCCTGGGTGGCTATGAGGACAAGTTCCCGTGGCAGCTCTCGGGCGGGATGCAGCAGCGGGCGTCGATCTGCCGCGCGCTGATCCACGAGCCGAAGCTGCTGCTGCTGGACGAGCCGTTCGGCGCACTCGATGCGTTCACCCGCGAGGAGCTGTGGTGCGCACTGCGTGATCTGCAGGCCGTGCAGAAATTCAACGTCATCCTCGTCACGCACGATCTGCGCGAGAGTGTCTTTCTGGCCGACACGGTCTATGTCATGAGCAAGAGCCCCGGGCGTTTTGTCGTCAAGCGCGAGATCGACCTGCCGCGTCCGCGCGACCTGGAGATCACCTACACGCCCGAGTTCACCGCCATCGTGCAGGAACTGCGGGGCTACATCGGTGCCATGCGCACACCGGCCACGACCAGCAGCAGCGTGGAGGTCACGCAATGAACGCCAAGACCGTGGAACGCTGGTCGCCGTGGATCCTGCTGGTGGCGGTGCTGCTGCTGTGGCAGGTGCTGTGCTCGGTGTTCAAGGTGTCCGAGTTCATTTTCCCGAGCCCGGCCGCGATCTTCAGTGCCATGAAGGAGCACAGCGCGACGATTGCCGGCCACGCCTGGCGCACCTTCTGGGTGACGATGGCGGGCTTCGGGCTGTCGATCGTGGTGGGCGTGCTGCTGGGCTTCCTGATCGGCAGCTCGCGCATGGCCTACACCGCCGTCTACCCGCTGATGACGGCGTTCAATGCCTTGCCCAAGGCGGCGTTCGTGCCGATCCTGGTGGTGTGGTTCGGCATCGGCGTCGGCCCGGCGATCCTGACGGCTTTCCTGATCAGCTTCTTCCCGATCATGGTGAACATCGCCACGGGGCTGGCGACGCTGGAGCCGGAGCTGGAGGATGTGCTGCGCGTGCTCGGCGCGAAACGCTGGGACGTGCTGACCAAGGTGGGGCTGCCGCGCTCGCTGCCCTACTTCTACGGCTCGCTGAAGGTGGCGATCACGCTGGCCTTCGTCGGCACCACGGTCTCGGAGATGACCGCGGCCAATGAGGGTATCGGCTACCTGCTGATCTCGGCGGGCAGCTCGATGCAGATGGGACTGGCGTTCGCGGGGCTGGTGGTCGTGGGCGCGATGGCGATGGTGATGTACGAGTTCTTCTCGGTGATCGAGAAGCGCACCACTGGCTGGGCCCACCGCGGATCGAATGCCCACTGAGCCTGCGGTCGGGGCATGATGGTGCCCATGAACACCTTCACCCGCCCCGACCCCACCCCGGCGCAGATGCTGGTGCATCTGCGCCAGGCCGCTGACATTGCCCGTGCCGCGATGGCGCAGGGCCACCACCCCTTTGGCGCGCTCTTGGTGGCACCCGACCATGAAACGGTGCTGCTGATCCAGGGCAACGTGGACAGCGTCAACCACGCCGAGTCGGTGCTGGCCCGGCAGGCGGCGGTCAAGTTCGACGCCGACCTGCTGTGGGACTGCACGCTCTACACCACGGTCGAGCCGTGCTGCATGTGCTCGGGCACCCAGTATTGGGCCGGCATTGGCCGATTGGTCTACGGCATGAGCGAAACCCGGCTGCGCTCGATGACCGGGCGCCATCCGGAGAACCCGACGCTGGACATCCCCTGCCGGGAGGTCTTCTCGCGAGGCCAAAAGCCCATCCGCGTCTGGGGTCCGATCGCGGAGATCGAGGAAGAGCTGGCCGAAGTCCATGAACGCTTCTGGCAGGCACGTTGAGCCCGCACCCTGTCCGGCCATTGAAAAAAATTCGAGCAAGAATCCAGGACTGCGACTACACTGCACGCACAGACATGCACAAGACCGTTTCTTATAGGTCTTGCTCCTCTTCCGCTTCGCCATCGATGCAGTATCGGCGGAGCCGGCCCAGGTCATCAAATCCCCGGTTTGACGTTTCTTGAGTGTCTCTGTCCCTGCGACTGCCATGTGGTTTTTGGCATGCACAGGGTGCTCTTCATTTTTCAACACTCAACAAGGAACATCACCCATGAGTACGACCCAAACTGGCACCGTGAAATGGTTCGACGACGGCAAGGGCTTCGGCTTCATTACGCCGGCTGATGGCAGCAAGGATCTGTTCGCCCACCACAGCGAAATCAAGAACAACGGCGGCTTCCGCTCGCTGGCTGAGAACCAGAAGGTTCAATTCGAAGTCAAGCAAGGCCCCAAGGGTCTGCAGGCTTCGAACATCGTCGCGCTGTAATTAGCCGCAGGCCCTCGGGCCACCAGAAAAAACCGCCGCCTTCGTGGCGGTTTTTTTTTGCCTGCCACCACTCTCTGGTTTTGCTATGGGCTGGCTCGGACATCTCAATCTTCACTATGTGCTGGATGGTCGCCGCACGATCGCACTCGACCGGCACCACGGCCCGCTCCGGGTGCTGCAGCGCCTCTACCCGGAAGGCGAGGCGGTCTGTCACCATGTCCTGGTCCACCCACCAGGTGGCATCGTTGGCGGTGACGTGCTGGAAATCAATGCGGAACTTGCGACCGGTACCCACGCGCTCATCACCACGCCGGGCGCCACCCGCTACTACCGCAGCGCCGGACAGCTGGCTGTGCAGCGGGTGCGGGCACAGCTCGAAGCGGGGGCAAGGCTGGAATGGCTACCGATGGAGACCATCGCCTACCGGCAGTGCATCGCCGAAAACCGCCTGCACTTCGATCTGGCGCCTGGCGCCGAGATGATGGGTTGGGATCTGCTCGCCCTCGGCTTGCCCGCCGCCGGTGAACACTGGGATCGGGGCCGCTATACACAATGCCTGGAGTTGCCAGGGGTCTGGCTGGAGCAGGCTGTGATCGACGCCGCTGACCGGCGCCTGCTCGACAGCCCCGTGGGCTGGGCGGGCCGCCGTGTGCTGGGGACGATGTGGTTCGCGACAGGGACAGCCTTGTCAACGGAACGGCGCACCGAACTGCTCGACTGTGCCCGGACGGCCATCGGCGCATCCCGCTTGACAGGCACGGCTGGGGCAACCGCACCGCATGCCCGTACCGTGGTCGTGCGTGTGCTGGCTGACCGGGTGGAACCGGCCATGCAGCTGATGGTCGCGGTGCGCAGTGCCTGGCGGGCAGCGGCGTGGCAGCTCGATCCGCACGCACCACGCATCTGGCGCACCTGAAACGCAGCCCAATCCAGGGGCTTCTGCGCAGCCGCGGCACGGGATGGCTCGATAGACTGGGCACATGGACACCCTGAACGCTCTAACGCCACCCCCGCCCGGTCGTGTCGGACTGCTGCTGACGGGCGGTGGTGCGCGGGCGGCATACCAGATGGGTGTGCTCAAGGCCGTCGCGCGCATCGGGCGTGAAGCTGGAGCCCCTCGAACCAGCCCCTACCAGGTGATTGCTGGCACGTCCGCCGGGGCCATCAACGCCGCCGCGCTGGCCTGTCAGGCCGATCGCTTCGACGCCGCCGTGGGCGAGGTGGTCGATATCTGGTCGCAGTTCCGCTCGGAGCAGGTCTACCGCACCGATTCACTGGGCATCATCCGCACCGGCGCACCGTGGCTCACGATGATGTCCTTTGGCTGGGCACTGCACCGGTGGCGGCGTGCCCGACCACGGTCGCTGCTCGACAACAGCCCGCTCGAAGCCCTGCTGCTGCGCATGGTGCGCTTCGACCGGTTGCCACGCCTGCTGGCCGACGGGCACCTGCACGCGCTGGCCGTGACAGCGTCCAGCTACTCCAGTGGCGAGCATGTCACCTTCTACGAGTGCGCACAGGACATTACACCCTGGACCCGCTCGCAGCGGCTGGCAGTGCGCACCCGGCTGGGTGTGCGGCATCTGCTGGCCTCCGCCGCGATTCCCTTCGTTTTTCCAGCCACTTCGCTGCCGGTGGGTGACCGGGTGGGCTGGTTCGGCGACGGCTCGATGCGGCAGGCTGCGCCCATTTCACCCACAGTCCACCTCGGCGCCGAGCGGGTGCTGATCGTCGGTGCCGGCCGGATGCACGAGCCACCCGGCGGCGGTCAGGACATCAGCGGTTACCCCAGCATCGCGCAAATCGCCGGTCACGCGCTGTCGAACATCTTCCTCGACGCGCTGGCGGTGGACATCGAGCGCCTGCAGCGCATCAACAGCACGTTGGCCCTGCTGTCGCCCGAAGCGCGGGCGCACACGCCACTGCGCCCGATCGAAGCCTTGGTGATCGCGCCGAGCCAGCGCCTGGACGACCTCGCCGGAAAGCACCTGGACAGCCTGCCGCGCACCATCCGGGCGCTGCTGCGGGGCGTTGGCGTCACGGGTCAGGGCGAGACGGCGCGGGGTGCGGCGTTGGCGAGCTACCTGCTGTTCGAATCCGGCTACACGCGCGAGCTGATCGCCCTCGGTGAAGCCGATGCCAAGGCGAAGCGGGACGAGGTGCGTGCCTTTTTCGGCTGGGGTACACGCACGGCGGCGTTGCCCGATATCCGGCTCACTTCTTCTTCGTCGATTTGAGTTCCCCGGTCGGAGCCGCTGTAGCGGCTGCCACCTGGGCGCCCCCGGCCTTGTCTGCGCCGACAGCACGCTCGAAGGTGCCGCCATTGACGGTCAACCCTCCAGTGGAGAACTTGGCCGCCGTCGCCTGCTTGACGCCCTTGACCCGCTCCATCACATCGGCCCAGTCCTTGAACGGTGCCTTCTTGCGCTCGTCGAGGATCTTGCCGGACATGGCCGGGCCGATGCCCTTGACCGATTCCAGCTCGGCTTGACTGGCCTTGTTGATGTCAGCCGCGGCCAGACAGGTGGCCGCAGCCAGACTCAGCACGACACTCAGGATTTTCCGGATCAGCATGGTGGTTCCCTTCGGTGGGCATGGGCACATGGACTCATGTGCGCGGCATGCAGGGCAACGATAGGGGGCGGGAACCGGCGCCGCATCCCTCCGAAGGGTCACACCGATGGGGGATAGCTGCGGGGCGCGTTCAGTGGTCTTCGAGGCGACGCGGCGGGAAGGTGTCCCAGCCATGGCAGCCAGGGCACTGCCAGAAATACTGCTGCGCCTCGAAGCCGCAGGCGGCACAGCGGTAACGCTGCAAGGGCTTGAGCGCCTGCGCGACGCTGGCCTGCACCGCCTGCAGCTCCTCCGCGTCGAGCGCCTCGCGGCCATGTTCACGCAGCAGGCTCAGTGCCGGACCAAGACCGGGCTGGACCTGCAGGTGCGCGAGCAGCAACTGGCGGCGCGACTGCGTGTCGCCGTCGAGCTTGAGCAGCGCGGCCAGCAGATCCGAGGTCGGCGCACGGGTGTGCAGCTCGCACAGCACCGCCCGCGCCTCGTCGGCGC
>JBEEMX010000087.1:0-9853 GCA_041192465.1 Pseudomonadota bacterium
GCAGCAAGGCACGCCGTGCGGTGCGCAGGGTGACGTACTTCTGCTCCGCCTTCAGATACAGCACTTCGGCCAGCGGCACCCGCAGCACCTCGCCGCGCTCATGCACCACGATCACCGGCGTGGCGGGCAGAGCCTCCAGCGGCGCCGGTGCAGTCGCGGCAAAGCCTTGCAGCCGCTGCGCCACCCGCAACAACGCCGCCTGCAGCCGCAAGCGCCGCACCGGCTTGGTCAGGTAGTCCACCGCCTCGACCTCGAACGCCGCCAGCGCGTGTTCGGAATGCGCCGTGACGAAGATGACCGCCGGCGCACCCGGCAAGCCGCGCAGGCGCTCGGCGAGCTGCAGCCCATCCATGCCGGGCATGTGAATGTCCAGCAGCACGACATCCGCGCGGTGCAGCGTCAGCCAATGCAGCGCCGCGGGGGCCGACGCCGCCTCGCCCACCACCACGCACGCCGGATCGACACAGTCGGCCAGCAGCGTGCGCAGCCGCAGCCGCGACAGCGCCTCGTCATCGACCAGCAGGACGCGCAGCACGCTCATGGCCGGAGCCTCATGTCCATGTCCATGTCGGTGCCTCCTTGACCAGTGGAATCAGCAGCCGTACCCGGAATCGCCCACCCTCGATCGGACCCGCCTCGAAGCGCATCTCCAGATCGTGCAGCAGCGCCAGCCGGTCGCGCACGTTGCGCAGCGCCATGCCGTGGCCCTTGCGCGGGCGGCCTTCGGGGACAGTGTTGGTGATGGTGATGAGCGCCTGCCCGTGGTGGGCCTGGGCGCGGATGCGGATGTCGCCGCCGTTCGGCGACGGCTCCACCCCGTGTTTCACCGCGTTCTCCACCAGCGGCTGCAGCAGCAACGACGGCACGCGTGCGTTCGCCACCAGCGGATCGATCTTCCAGCGCACCTTCAGCCGGTCGCCGAAGCGCACCTGCTCGATGGCCAGATACCGCTGCGCCAGCTCCACCTCGTCGCCCAGCGTGACCCGCTCGCCCGAGCCGACCAGCGCGGCGCGGAACAGCTCCGAGAGGTCTTCGAGCACGGCCTCCGCCTGCGCCGGATCGACCCGCACCAGGGCGATGGCGCTGTTGAGCGCGTTGAACAGGAAATGCGGCCGGATGCGCGACTGCAGCTCGGCCAGCCGCGCCTGCGTGCCCGCGGGCAGCCGCAGCCGGGTGCGCTGGCGCAACCAGTGGAACACCGCGGCGGCGAGCGCGGTGCCAGTGCCGACCGTGGCGATGGTGCCAGGCACACCTTCTCCGATCTGCCCGAGCACGACCAGCAGTGCCCAGGCCATCGCCCCGCAGGCCGCGCCCAGCCCGCACATCGCCCCCCACTGCACGGCCAGCGAGACGCCACGTGGCGCCGTGCGGCCCAGCGCACACGCCGCCAGCAGCCACACCAGCGTCACCGGCAGCACCGCGGCCACCACCACCGACACCTCCACCAGCCACTGGCGCAACGAGTCCACCCGGAAGCCCAGCCCCAGCGCGGCCACGCCATGCACGAACAGCAGCGTGCGCAGCACCACCCCGGCCTGACAGACATCGTCGGGCAGCACGTTCGGGTCGGACGGAAGGGGTTCGGTGGGCGCAGTCAGGGTCGCTCTCTACAATCCGGGCAGATTCCTCGATTGTCCCCTTCCCTGAGCCGCCTCCGATGAGCACCCCTTCACTCGATCACCTCGATCACCTCGATCAATTCGACAAGAAGTCGCAAGCCTGGTCCGCCCTGTTCTCCGAACCGATGAGCGAGCTGGTCAAGCGTTACACCTCCAGCGTCACCTTCGACAAGCGCCTCTGGCGCGCCGACATCGAAGGCAGCCTGGCGCACGCCGACATGCTGGCCGCGCAGGGCATCATCGGCCCGCAGGATCTGGCCGACATCCAGCGCGGCATGGCGCAGATCCACAGCGAGATCAAGGGCGGCACCTTCGAGTGGAAACTCGACCTCGAAGACGTTCACCTCAACATCGAGGCCCGCCTGACCGCGCTGGTGGGCGACGCAGGCAAGCGGCTGCACACCGGCCGCAGCCGCAACGACCAGGTCGCCACCGACGTGCGGCTGTGGCTGCGCGACGAGATCGACGCCACCGCCGCCCTGCTCGACGACATGCAGCGCGCCCTCGTCTTCGTGGCGGCACAGCACGTCGAGGTGATCCTGCCCGGCTTCACGCACCTGCAGGTTGCCCAGCCCGTGAGCTTCGCGCACCACCTGCTGGCCTACGTCGAGATGTTCTCCCGCGACGCCGAGCGGCTCACCGACCTGCGCCGCCGCGTCAACCGCCTGCCACTGGGTGCTGCGGCACTCGCCGGCACCAGCTACCCGCTGGACCGCGAGCGCGTGGCCCGGACGCTGGGCTTCGAGGGTGTCTGCCAGAACAGCCTGGACGCCGTGAGCGACCGCGACTTCGCGATCGAGTTCACCAGCTTCGCCACGCTGGTGATGGTGCATGTGTCGCGGCTGGCCGAGGAGATCGTGGTCTGGATGAGCCAGAACTTCGGCTTCATCAACCTCTCGGACCGCTACTGCACCGGCTCGTCGATCATGCCGCAGAAGCGCAATCCGGACGTGGCCGAACTGGCCCGCGGCAAGAGCGGCCGGGTGGTCGGGCACCTGATGGGCCTGATCACGCTGATGAAGGGCCAGCCGCTGGCCTACAACAAGGACAACCAGGAAGACAAGGAGCCGCTGTTCGACACCGTGGACACGGTGAAGGACACGTTGCGGATCATGGCCGAGATGATCGGTGGCGAAATTGCGGCGGACGGTACGCGGGCGGGGGGCCTGACGGTGCAGCGGGACGCGATGGAGCGTGCCGCGCTGCGCGGCTACGCGACCGCGACCGACCTGGCTGACTACCTGGTCAAGAAGGGCCTGCCCTTCCGCGACGCACATGAGGTGGTGGCCCACGCGGTGAAGACCGCAATCGCACTGGGCCAGGATCTCTCCGAGCTGCCGTTGGTGACGCTGCAGGGTTTTGACGGCCGGATCGAGGCAGACGTGTTCGAGGTGCTCAGCCTCACGGGTTCGCTCAACGCCCGCAATGTGCTGGGCGGCACAGCGCCGGTGCAGGTCCGCGCGCAGATCGAACGCCACCGCACCCGCCTGGACTGATCCGGTTCGCCCCCTGACAACGCGGCCCCTTGTGGTCGCGTTTTGCATGGCTTTTTCGAGTCTGACCAGGCGGTCCACGCAGGCAGCATTGCCCCATCCTTTCTGATTGATGGAGCGAAACCCCGTGTTCTCCTGGCTGCAACGTTCTCGGCTGGATGGCTGGGTGGCCGTGGTCCCCCAAGGCACCACGGCCCAGGCGCTGTACCTGCACTGGCCACTCGATGGCCAGCCGCAGGTGCGCTGGGCTTGCCGGCTGGATTGGTCCGAGCCGCTGGCCAGCCTGCGCCAGCTACGCCGGCAGCGTACGCTGCAGCGCCACCACCGGCTGCTGGTGCTGCAACGCCACCAGTACCAGCTCCTGCCCACCGAAGCACCCGAGGTGCCGCGTGAACACTGGGCGGACGCTGTGCGCTGGCAACTGCGCGACCTCGTGACCTTCCCGGTAGCGGATGCGCAGATCGATCTCCTTGACATCCCGGCCGAGACCAACCAGCGCGGGCGCCCGTCGGTGCTGGCCGCTCTGGCGCCTCGGCAGGAGGTCGCGCCCATCGCCGAAACCGCCCTGCGTGCCCGCGCGCCGTGGAAGGTGATGGACCTGCCGGAGACCGCCCTGCGTAACCTTGCGGCGCTGCTGGAGGAGCCCGGCCGCGGCATCGCGCTGCTGCTCATCGACGACACCCATTGCACGCTGGTGATCACCGCCAGCGGCGATCTGCTGCAGTCGCGCCACATCGACGTGACGGCAGCACAGCTCACCGAGCCGGATGAGGTGCTGCGCCAGCAGGCGTTCGACCGCGCCGGCCTGGAGCTGCAGCGCACGCTCGACAGCTTCGAGCGCCTGTTCAGCCGCGTCACCCTGTCGCGGCTGGTGGTCGCCACCGACACTTCGGACGCCTTCACCGACTACGTGCGCGAGCTGCTCTACGTGCCGGTCGTCCGGCTGCGCATCGAGGACTGCATCGACTTCACCGGGGCCGAGCTGGACGGGGGACTCACCCCCACCACCGTGTCCCCCATCGCCATTGGCGCCGCCCTGCGCCGCGGCTGATCCCGCAGTCCGCCGAACCACCATGCCGCAGCAACTCAACCTCTACGCCCGCAGCCTCTGCCAGAGCCAGCAGCCCAACGCGCTCGGCACGCTGCTGCTGCTGCAGGGTGCGCTGCTCGCCGTGGCGCTGGCGGCCGGTGCCGGTCTGCAGTGGCACACCCGCCGGGTCCAGGACGACACCTTGCAGCTCGTCGCACAGACCGACGCACGCCGCAGCAGCCTGCAGCAAGGCAGCACCAGCAGCGCCGAGCGGCAGCAGCGCGACCAGCTCCAGCGCCTGCGCAACCGCGAGGCTGCCGTCCAGCGCCTGCAGGGTCTGCTGGCCAATGGCAGCGCCGGTCGCCGCGAAGGCTACGTGGACTATCTGGAAGCCCTCGCCCGCCAGGCCCATCCCTCCGTCTGGATCACCGGGTTGAACCTCCAGGGCAGCGACGATGCCATCGAGATCCGGGGCCGCATGACCAACCCGGCCGTGCTGCCCGACTACCTGCGCAGCCTGCAATCGGAGCCGCGCTTCAAGGGCCGGCCCTTCGCCACCCTGCAGATTCGCCGCGGTGGCGCGGGCGGCGTTGGCATCGGGATCGAGGGCACCGACACCAGCGATCTCCCCGCCACCTCGTCCGACTACAGCGAGTTCACGCTGTCCAGCAAACCATGACACGCACCCCTTCCCCTTCCGGCGCTGCGGCGCAATGGCAGTCGCTGGATCGGCGCTACCAGGCGCTCAACAAGCGCGAACGCGCACTGGTGGCGCTGTGCTGCAGTGTGGTCGTGGGCATGGCGCTCGACAAGCTCTGGGTCACGCCGGCGTGGAAGGACTGGAGCCAGGCGCGCCAGGCACGCCAGCAGTCCACGCAAGTGCTGCAGACGCTGGACACCAGCCTCACCACCCTGCACCAGCGCAACGACCTCGATGCCCGCCAGACTCAAGCCGAACTCACCGCGCTGCAGGCCCGCACCGCCCAGGCCGAGGCCCAGGGCCGCACCAGCGATCTGGTCAGTCCCGCCGAGATGCTGCCGCTGCTGGAGCAACTGCTGGGGCGCCACAGCGGCCTGAAGCTGCGCAGCCTGCAGTCGCTCGGCCGCACCGCACTCGACCAGGGCACACCGACCCTGTACCGCCATGGGGTGGAGCTGACCGTCGAGGGCCGCTACATCGATCTGCTGGATTACCTGAAAACGCTCGAAGCCTCGCCGCAGCGGTTGCTGTGGGGCGGGCTGAAGCTCCAGGTGCTCCAGCATCCCCAGGTGCTGCTCACGCTGCGCCTGCACACCTTGAGCACTGACGCCCACTGGGTGGAGATCTGAGCATGCTGACCCGGACCCGCCTGCTGATGATCGCTCCGCTGCTGTCGGCCTTGCTGTCGGCCGTGCTGTTGGTGCTGCTGTCAGGTGGCGCGGCACACGCCGCCTTGCCCGATCCCACCCGACCGCCCGCCGGATTGGCCACAGCCAACCTCAATGCCCTGCCGCTGCCCCGAACAGCCAGCGCAGTGCCGATGGATCCGGCTGTGCCCGCACGCATGGTCCGTCCGGTTCCCGCAGCAGCACCCGCCGTGCCGCGTGTGCAGGCCCTGCACCGCCCCACCGACGCCCCCTCCAGCAGCGCCACTGCATTGATCGACGGCAGGCTGGTGCGCATCGGTGACCGGCTGGGTGATGCCACGGTGCAGGAGATTCGCCCCGACGGTGTCTGGCTGCGCCTGTCGCGCGGCAGCACGCAGTGGCTCGGACTGTATGCCCTGGTCGAGACACCACCACCTGACACCACCACCACCCCAATCGACAACCCGATGCGCAAGGAACCCTGATGGCCAGCCCACGCCCACTGCGCACCGTGACCCGCATCCTGCTGCCCAGCCTGCTGGCCTTGCACTTGGGGGTGGCGATGGCGACCAGCCAGCCACAGCGGTATCCACCGAGACGCGCTTTGACCTCACCGTGAACCAGGCCCCTGCCGCCCAGGTCTTCCTGCAGATCGCGGCCGGCTCCTCGTGGCAGATCCTGGTGTCGCCGGAGGTGAGCGGCGCGGTGTCGCTGAGCCTGCGTGACACCACGGTGCTGGATGCGCTGGACACCCTGCGCGAGCTGTATGGTTTCCACTACCGCATCAGCGGCCAGCGCATCTATGTGCAGCCCAACACCGTGCAGACGCGGGTGTTCCGCGTCAACTACCTGCCCGGCCGCCGCCAGGGCACCAGCGACATCCGCGTCACCTCCAGCTCGATCAGCCAGGTGGGCAGCGGCGGCGCAGCCCAGGGTGCCGGCGGCACAGGCAACGCGGGCAACGGCAACACCGGCACTGGCAACGGCAGCAGCAACGCCGCCGTGCCCGGCAGCCGCCAGGACGACACCGCCCATGTCCGCACCACCTCGGACGCCGACTTCTGGCGCGACGTGCAGCAGTCGCTGTCGGCCATGGTGGCCAGCGACGCGCAGGGCAACCAGCGCCGCAGCGTCATCGTCAACGCCTCGGCCGGCGTGATCGTGGTGCGGGCCACGCCGCTGGAGCTGCGCCAGGTCGCGCAGTACCTGGAGGCGGTGCAGGTCAGCATCGAGCGCCAGGTGATGCTCGAAGCCAAGATCCTCGAAGTCGAGCTGAGCAAGGACGCGCAGACCGGCGTGAACTGGAGCGCCTTCGGCAACTTCCTGAACGGTGCGCTCAGTCTGGCCTCGCTCGCCCCCGGTGTGACGCTGTCGGGCACCGGCCAGATCGACATGGCAGCAGCCACGGCCACGGCCGCCACCTCGGGCAAGGCGTTCTACGGCGTAGCCTTCCAGCACGCCAACTTCTCCAGCCTGCTGACCTTCCTGGAAACACAAGGCAAGGTGCAGGTGCTCTCCAGCCCGCGCATCGCCACCATCAACAACCAGAAGGCAGTGCTCAAGGTCGGCTCGGACGAGTTGTACGTGACCGGCGTGTCCTCATCGATCAGTTCCACCGGCACCTCGACCACCTCGGTACCGTCGGTGACGCTGCAGCCCTTTTTCTCGGGCATCGCGCTGGACGTGACGCCGCAGATCAACGAGGAGGGGATGGTGATGCTGCACGTCCACCCCTCGATCAGCACCGTCACCGAGAAGCAGAAGTCCATCAACCTCGGCTCGCTCGGCTCCTACAAGCTGCCGCTGGCGGCCAGCACGGTCAGCGAGACCGACAGCATCGTGCGCGTCAGGGACGGCCAGATCGTCGCCATCGGCGGCCTGATGCAGCAGGAACAGCGCGAAGACACCAGCCAGGTGCCCGGCCTCGGCGATGCACCGGTCGTTGGGGGGCTGTTCCGCCAGAAGTCCACCGTGCTGCGCAAGCGCGAGCTGGTGATCCTGATGAAAACCACCGTGATCCGCGAGGACACGGCCTGGCCCGCAGCCGATGCGCAGACGCCCGCCGCGCGCATCGCCCCCTTCCCCGAGGCACCGCGCTGACATGGCCCGCCCAGAACGCATCCGGCTCGGCGACCTGCTGGTCCAGCAGGGTCTGATCACCGCCGAACAGCTCACCGAGGCGCTGGTCTCGCAGCGCAGCACCGGGCGCAAGCTCGGCCGCGTCTTCATCGACAGCGGCTGGGTCAACGAGGTACAGATCGCGCAGGCGCTGGCGCGGCAGTTGCGCGCACCATATCTGGAGCTGTCCAGACGCTCGGTGCGCCCGGAAGTCGCCCGGCTGCTGCCCGAGGTGCAGGCGCGGCGGCTGCGGGCGATGGTGCTCGACGAGACCTCGACCGGTGTGCGGGTCGGCATGGCCGATCCGACCGACCTCACCGCCTACGACGAGATCAGCCGCATCGTCAAGCGCGACATCGAGCTGATCGTCGTCGCCGAGAGCCAGTTGCTGGGTGCGATCGACCGCTCCTACCGCAATACCGAGGCCATCGCGGGTCTGGCGAAAGAGCTGACCAGCGAGCTGCGCAACGTCGAGGACAGCCTCGGCGACTTGCTCGGTCTGAACACCGCCAGCGCCGAAGATGCGCCGGTCGTGCGGCTGCTGTACTCGGTGTTCGAGGAAGCCCTGCGCGTGCGGGCATCGGATGTCCACATCGAGCCGCAGCAAGGCTCGCTGCGCATCCGCTTCCGCATCGACGGCGTGCTGCACGTGCAGACCGAGGCCGATGCCAAGATCGCCGCCGCCGTGGCGCTGCGGCTGAAGCTGATGTCGGGGCTGGACATCTCCGAGCGCCGGCTGCCGCAGGACGGGCGTTTCGCCGTGACCTTGCGCAGCGGCGCGATCGACGTGCGGATCTCGACCATGCCGACGCAGCACGGCGAGTCGATCGTGATGCGGCTGCTCAACCAGAGTTCGGGCCTGCTGTCGATCGATCACCTGAACCTGCCGCCGCGGGTGGCCGCGGCGCTGCGCCGCGCCATCGCCAAGCCCAACGGCATGGTGCTCGTCACCGGCCCGACCGGCAGCGGCAAGACCACCACGCTCTACGCCGCCCTGAATGCGCTCAACAGCAGCGAACGCAAGATCATCACCGTGGAAGACCCGGTCGAGTACCGCCTGCCCGGACTCAACCAGGTGCAGGTCCACGACAAGATCGACCTCGACTTCGCCCGTGTGCTGCGCGCGGCGCTGCGGCAGGATCCGGACGTGATCCTCGTCGGCGAAATGCGCGACCGGACCACTGCCGAGATCGGCCTGCGCGCCGCGCTGACGGGCCACCTCGTGCTCTCGACGCTGCACACCAACGACGCCATGTCCACACCCGCCCGGCTGATCGACATGGGCGTGCCGCGCTACATGGTGGCGATGTCGCTGCAGATGGTGCTGGCGCAGCGGCTGGTGCGGGTGGTCTGCCCGCACTGCGCCGAGGTCCACCGCCCGGATGCGCACGCGCTGGCGTGGCTCACCGCCCAGTGCGGCCCGGCCGCGGCCACGGCGCCGCTGCGCCGGGGCGCCGGCTGCAGCGAATGCAACCACACCGGTTTCAGCGGACGCACCGGGGTCTACGAGATTCTGGAGATGACCCGCGAGCTGGTCGATGCCATGAACCATGACGACCCGCTGGTCTTCACGCAGGCCGCCCGTCGCCAGATGGCCGGCCAGCACCTCGGGCAGGACGCCGCACGGCTCGCGCTGGCCGGTCGCACCACCGTGGACGAAGCGATGCGCGTGAGCCACCAGACGGCCGACGGGCCGGTGGCGTGACGCCATGGTGCAACGCTACGCCTGGACCGGCCACACCCCGCAAGGCAGCACCAGCGGCGTGATCGACGCCGTCCATGCCTCGGCGGCGGCACAGGCCCTGATCGGCCGCGGCATCGTCCCGCTGACCATCCGCGAAACCGGTGCCGCAGGGGCCGGCGGTGGGGGCAGCGATGCAGGAGCGGTGCTGCGCGGTCTGCTGCCGGCCCATGCCTTCGAGGCCAAGGTCGCGCCCGTCGATCTGCTGGTCTTCAGCCGGCAGCTCAACACGCTGCTGCGCGCGGGCGTGCCGATCCTGCGGGCGCTGATGGGGCTGCAGGAAACCGCCACCAGCGACAAGATGAAGACGACCTTGGCCGAGGTGCGCCGCAGCCTGGAGTCGGGCATCGCGCTGTCGATGTCGCTGGCACAGCACCCGCGGGTGTTCGACAACTTCTACATCGCGCTGGTCCGCGTGGGCGAGATGACCGGGCGGCTCGACGAGATCTTCCTGCGCCTGTTCCACCACCAGGAGTTCGAGCTGTTCATGCGCCAGCAGGTCAAG
>JBEEMX010000088.1:0-9693 GCA_041192465.1 Pseudomonadota bacterium
ATTCGCGCAGGCCACGCCACCTTCCTCGGCGAAGGCTTGCGCGGCTTCGGGCCACACATCGCAGACGTGGACGCGGTAGCCGGCGCGGCGCAGCGAGGCGGCCATGCCCCGGCCCATCGCGCCCAGGCCGATCACGCCGATGGGCGTGTCATGGTCATCAAGGGCATTCATGGCAGGTTCCTTGGGTAAATTCGTCAGGTTGTCATACAAATTATGACCACCTCACGAACCCCTCATCAGCCGTGATTACCCGCAGTCTGGCCGAGGCGCCGGGCGGCGTGGTGCATGTGCTGCGCGCCAGCGGTGCGGGCTGCGTCCACGTCGGTGGCTTCGATGGCAGCGACGATGGCGGCGTGTTCGTCGCGCACCTGCTGTGCCAGATCGGCGTGGCGGGCTTCGTGGGCGCGGGTGACGCGGGTGGCGTCGAGCAGGAAACCGTGCAGGTAGGCCAGCGTCGAGAGCAGGAAGGGATTGCCGGCCGCCTGTGCGATGGCGGTGTGCAGGGCCACGTCTTCGGCCACGCCGTCCCCGCCGGCCGCCACGGCGTCGTCCAGCGCCTGCACGGCGAGCCGGATGTGCTGCAGCGCCTCGGGCGTGCGGCGTGCGGCGGCCAGGGCAGCGGCCTCGGACTCCAGCGCACGGCGCACCTCGATCATCTGCGCCACCGCGGCGACCGACCCATCCGGCGCCAGCACCAGCGACTCCAGCACCGGCGCCAGCCCCTGCGCCACGAAGGCGCCCGAGCCTTGGCGTGACTCGACCAGCCCGAGCGTCCTCAGCCGCGACAAGGCTTCCCGCACCACCGTGCGGCTCACGCCGAAGCGCGCCACCAGCGCCGCCTCGGTCGGCAGCCGCTGGCCGGGCGGGAGCTGCCCGTCGCGGATGCCCATGGCGAGCGCGTCGGCGAGCTGCTCGGACAGGCGGGCGCCGATTTTCAGGGAAGGTATGCCGCTGAAGGCATCTGCGGGGAGGGCAGCGAGCGGCATGGGCGGGGATGAGCAGGTCGAAGTGGTGTGACAACAAATATAAACGTTACCCCCTGTTCAACCCTGCCGCTGCCCGGCCCAAGGGAAGATGGGGAGTCTGCACCCAGGGTCACCGCGGCTATGCTCCCCGACATGACCCGCTCCACCGACCACCCGACCACCCTGCGTGTCCACCAGTACCTTGGCTTGCAGCCTGGCCCGCGGCTGATCATGCTCGGCGCGGTACACGGCAACGAGACCTGCGGCACACAGGCGCTGCAGGGATTGATCGATGCGCTGGACCAGGACCGGCTTCGGCTGCTGCGCGGGCAGCTCACGCTGGTGCCGATCGCCAACCCGCTGGCCTATCGCCGCCATGCCCGCGAAGGCGAGCGCAACCTCAACCGCAAGCTGGTGCCGCCCGCCATCCCGCAGGACTTCGAGGACCGGGTCGCCCGTGTGCTCTGCCCGCTGCTGCAGGTACACGAGGTGCTGCTGGACCTGCACTCCTTCCACACCGCCGGGGCTCCCTTCGTGATGGTCGGGCCACGGGACAACCAGGACACGCTGGAGCCCTTCGCCCACGCGCAGGCCGAAGCCGCGCTGGCCGCCGCGCTGGGACCGTCGCTGGTGGTGGAGGGCTGGCTGGAAACCTACGCGCATGGCGTGGCGCGGCGCCGGGCGCACCCCATCACCGCGGCGCAGGCGGTGCCCGATCCGCAGTTCGGCGTGGGCACGACCGAGTACATGCGCGCCTGCGGCGGCTACGGTGTCACGCTCGAATGCGGCCAGCATGGCGATCCGCAGGCGCCAGTGGTGGCGCGGCTGGCCGTGCTCCGCACCTTGCGGCTGCTGGGCATGGTGGGCGAGGGGCCGCAGGGCGCCGCGGCGGAGCCGGAGCCGGCACCGACACCGCGCACGGTCATGTGCCTGTTCGATGTGATCGACTGCGAACACGCTGGCGACCACTTCACCCGCGAATGGGCGAGCTTCGACCCGGTGCGGGCGGGAGAGGTGCTGGGCCACCGCGACGACGGGCGCCCGGTGGTGTCCGAGGTCGATGGCTGGATCGTGTTCCCCAACCCGCGGGCGCAGGTCGGGCAGGAGTGGTTCTACCTGGCGCGGGCCAGCGACCGGGTGCTCTGATCCGATCCCGTCCGCATCAGTGGATGGCCGCCGCGGCCTGCGCCGCGCCCGGCACGCCCTTCGCCTCGGCATACCCCAGATAGCGGCGCGCACCGACGAGATCCCGGCGCAGCCCCGTGCCACTGGCCAGCCGCCGGCCCAGCTCGAAGCAGGCGCTGGCGTGGCCGAGGTCTGCGGCTTGCTGCAGTGTCACCAAGCCCTGCTGCGGGCCTCCGGCGCGCGCCGCGAAGGTCGGGGTGAGCTGGACCAGCGCGAGCGTGAAGAGCGCCTCGGGTTGCTGTGGATCGGCCAGCATTTCCAGTGCCGTGGCGGCTGTCTGCAGTGCCGTGACCGACCGGCTGCGCAACCACAGCGTGGCCCGTGCCCGCGCGATCACTGTGGCACTGCCGAGCTGGGGATGGGCGTCCAGACCGTCCAGCAGGCGCTCCGCCGCACGCGGATCGGGGGCTACGCTGTCCGTCCCCAGCAGCAATTGCCAGGCACGGATCAGCCGTGCGCGTGGGTCGGTGGGCGTCTGCTCGGCGGCTTGTGCCAGCGCAGCAGCGGCGGGATAGTGCCGCAGCCGGTAATCTTTGCCCTCGCTGACCAGCCAGGCGCCAAGCTGCTCCGACAGCACGGAGGCCGCCTGGGCCTGTTCTGCGTGCTGGCGAACCAGGGGCAGGCGGGCCATGCCGCCCGCGCTCGCCAGCGCCACCAGCACGGCCACTGCCAGCGACTTGAGCTGCCAGTGCCGCACAGTGTCCGACTGCCGCAAGGGGCGCAGCAGGCGGTCGCCTTGCGGAATCTGCAGCGATTGCGCCAGACCCTGGCGCGCCTGCCAGTCAGCGATCAACCAGGCAACGGTGCCCGTGCCAACCGCCAGCGTGGCCGCGGACACCAGTCCCAGACGCGGGCTGCCCAGGACCACCGCCAGCGCGGCGACCACCCCGACGCCGACGAGGCAGAACAGCCGTGGGCGCCAGACACGCTGCAGCCACAGGCGCTCGACCGCACGCTGGGCCGATTGCCGCGCGCGGGTCTGGTAGGTCTCGTCCACCATGCCAGGATGCAGCCGTGCGATCTCGGCTGGTGGTGTGCGCGCGGCGATTTCGCGGTTCAGCGGTGACTGCAGGAAACGCTGCAGCGCCTCGCCCAGGTGACGCCCGCTGCCGGCGGCATTTTTCTCCAGCGTGGCGAGGTCGTGCGCGAGCAGCACGGAGGCGATCTGCTGGTGGTCGATGATCTCCAGCGCCGGCCCAAGCGCAGTGAAGTGCATCGGCTGTCCCGCCACTTGCAACCGGGCTTGCCGCACCGGCAGTTTCAGTCGGTGGATTGCCTGCACGGCCAGCGGAGCTGTCGTGTAGCGCACCTGTTCGAGTGTGCAGAACATGTCCAGTGTGGGCATGTCCGTGAAACGGGCTGCAATGGCCTCGGCAATGGCGGGATCGGGGTGGTGTACCTCCAGCAAGTCCTCGATTTCAAGCCGTTCGCGCAGGCGGCCCCACTGGTGGTGCCAGCCGGTGGTGGCGCAGTCCAGGCAGTCCACCTCCTGTTGCCCCGTGCAGTCGGGGCAGACGATGCACCCGGAGGTGGCGCAGCGGGTGCAGTCCTGTTCCCCTCGGCCAGCGCAGGCGGTGCAGTTCAACCAGTCCTGGTTGCAGGCGAGGCGCCCGAGACCTCGGCATTGGCGACACGCACCGTGTCGGCGGCCCTGGCAATCCGGACAGGTCTGGGCGCCGCTGCCGGTGCAGCCCTTGCAGCCTAGCCGGCCGCGTTGCGCGCAGGTGGTGCAGGGCCATTCGGCACCAATGGCCCCGTTCATTGGATCGCTGAACAGCATGCCACCGGGCAGCAGGCGCCGGTAGCGACCGGGCTCCTCGGTGGCCCATTGCTGGATCTGGGCCGCGGCGCCGGACTCGGCCGTGGCCAGACGCAGTTGCAGCTCGGCGTCCATCGCCGCGACATTCGGGCACATGGCGATGCCCGTCGGCAGGCGGCCACTGTGGCTGGCGCTGGCGCATTCGATGTCCAGATCGACACGCTGGCGGGTGGTGGCGATCAGCTCGGCGCTGCTGTCGTGGTCCGGCGCCAGTTCCTTGAGGTCCGAGCCCTTGAAGCGAGTGATCGGTTCGAGCTGCGCGCCGATGACCTCCGCGATCCGCCGCCGCCGTCCTGTTTCTTGCCCTTGCCCCCGCACGCTCGACATCCAAAACCTCAGTCTCTGTTCGCCATCTGACCCATGAATGGAAAGATTACACAACAAAGGCGCGGACCCGGACCCGTGTGCAGGCTGGACCGGGGGGATTCAGTGCGACATGGGCGAACGGCTGCGGAACCAGGCGAGGTAGTAAAGCCGGTAGAGCGCACGCAGTGGATACCCATCGAGCGCCACCGGCGGGCGCGGGCAGCTGCGCGGCGCATCGGTGACTGGCAGTGTCTTGCGGTGGCTGATCACCCGCAGGCCCAGCTCCGTGATCGACTCGCCCAGGCGCGCGTAGCCTTGGCGTTCATACAGATTGAGTGCCGGAATATTCGAGGTCAGGCACTCCAGACCGATGCGCTGGCACGCCCAGTCGCGGCAGACCGTCTCGATGTGCTCCACCATGCGGTGCGCGAGGCCGTGGTGGCGGTAGCGTTCGTCCACGGCCAGCATGTTCACCCACAAGGTGCCGGTGTCTCGGCGTGGCTGGGCGTGCAGGAAGCCAACGACCTCGCGGCCCAGACGGGTGACCCGGAAGCACGGCAGTTGATGGCACAGCCAGTAGCCCAGATTTTCCTCGGTTTCCAACGGGAAATAGCGGGCGACCATGGCGCAGATGGCTGGCCAGTCGCCCAGTCTGGCCGGCTCAATCCGGACCTGCTCGGCCAGCGAGCGTGCGGTGTGGATGGACAGTGGGTGGCCGTTTGCCACGGCCAGCGCGGGCCGGTCGGTCCGCTCGGGCATTTCCAGCCGATGGGTGGTGTCGGACAGCAGCATGGCGGTTCTGCCTTTTGTCGGTTGTAGTTGTTGTTGCAGAGGTTGTGGCAGTTCTGCTAGTTTTGGCAAGACTGAAACGGAGCTGATCCTATCCAGATAGGTACCGTTGGGTACACCTCAGGTCAGGGGGGCGAGCGCACAAGGACCGACGGTACCCCCTGCGCCGTGCGGAATTGCCGCACGATCAGTGGCCGAGCCGTGCGCCGTTGCCGTGTCGTTACCATGGTGACCCCATGCCCAGCACCCTCGCCAGCCCGGTTCACAGCGAACTGGTCATCAAGAAGAGCCGCTTCGTCGGCTGCGTGCAGCCCATCGCGGACCGCGCGGCGGCGCAGGCCGTGGCCGAGGCCCTCTGGCAGGCCCATCCGGGGGCGTGCCATGTCTGCTGGGCGCTGATGGCGGGTGGGCAGTCGGCGGCGGTCGATGATGGCGAGCCAGGGGGGACCGCCGGGCGGCCGATGCTGGAAGTCCTGCGCCACCAGGATCTCGATGGTGTGCTGGCCACGGTGGTGCGTTACTTCGGCGGGGTGAAGCTGGGCGCGGGCGGGCTGGTGCGCGCGTACACCGACACGGTGGCGCAGGCGCTGCTGGGCGCCACCAAGGTGCGGCTGCAGCGCATGCAGGCGTTGGGGTGCGAGGTGCCTTATGCGCTGGAAGGGTTGGTGCGGCGGGAGCTGGCGGCGATTGGGGCGGTGCTGGTTGAGGTGCGCCACGGCAGCCAGGTCGAATTCGCGTTCAGCCTGCCCCAGGCCGACGCACCGCGCTTCGTGGCCCGGCTCTCCGATGCCGCTCAAGGCCGGATCGGTTGGCGCAAGGAGACGATTGCCGCATGAACCGCACCTGATGCCTTGGTGTTACGCGCTGGTACATCTGGGCATAAGAATGTATAAAGAGTGAAATAAATCACCAATTGGAGGGCGCAGTGTATGACCAACCCCGTCTTGAAGATGTCGCCAGCCGCTGGCGGCGTGAAGGGCTGGCGATGAACCGCCCCGACCAGATGTTTTCGCTACCCCCTCGGGAAGCCCAGGCCACACCCCAGGTGCTGGACGGTGAATTCGACCCGCTGGCCTGGACCTGCTCCGTCTGCGGCAAGGTGCGCGCACGGGAGTTGCTGCACAGCAAGGCGATCCTTGGGCGCCAGCAGCTGGTCTGTGCGCCGTCCTGCCTGGGAGCCGAGCGGCGCGCCAACGCCCGCTGAGGGTAGCTGCATCGATAGAATCGGTTGATCCATTGGCTGGAAATTGCAATTCCGGTCGATCTGCTGTTGTCTATCCAGAGTTGCCCGATGCCCACTCCCAGCCCATCCTCCCGCCCGCCGCCGTCCTTTCTGCGTCGCCTTTCGATGGCGTTCAGCGTGCTGCTCAGCGGAGAGGCACCGCAGCCGGATCCACAACCGCAGACCATCACGCTCAAGGAAGCGAGCCCCGAAGCCGCTCTGCAACTGCTGGCCTTGCTCCAGCGCGAGGCCCGCCTGATCGACTTCGTGCAGGAAGACATCGCCGGCCACACGGACGCCGATGTCGGCGCCGCCGCCCGCCTCGTCCACGAAGGCTGCCGCAAGGTGCTGGCCGCGCATTTCACCCTCGTCCCCGTCCGCAGCGAAGAAGAAGGCCACCGCCTCACGCTGCCCGCTGGTTTCGACGCTGCCGCCGTGCGCCTGACCGGCAACGTCGTCGGCCAGGCCCCCTTCACCGGCACGCTCAGCCACCGCGGCTGGCGCGTCACCGAGGTGCGCCTGCCGCAGCTCGCCGAGCACCACGACGCCGCCATCGTCGCGCAGGCCGAGGTCGAGCTGTGAGCGCCGGTCCCCGCTACAGCCTGGGCATCGACCTGGGCACGACCCACTGCGCGCTCGCCTGGGTCGATCTGCACGCCAGCGACCGCGACCATGACAGCGGCAACGCCGACCACACCACGCACGGCGTCCTGTCCATCCCGCAGGTGACGGCGCCGGGCATGGTCGAGTCCCGCGGGCTGCTGCCGTCCTTCCTCTACCTGCCGCACCCGGACGAGCTGGCAGCCGGCGACCTGAGCCTGCCGTGGGGCGAAGAGCAGGGCGGATCGGTCGGCACGCTGGCCCGCCAGCGCGGCGCGACGACGCCGATCCGCCTCGTCTCCAGCGCGAAAAGCTGGCTGTGTCACCCTGGCGTGGACCGGCGCGGCGCCATCCTGCCCCATGACGCGCCGGCCGAAATTGCCCGCGTGTCGCCGCTGGAAGCCTCCCAGCGCTACCTCGCCCACCTGCGCGACGCCTGGAACCACGCCCACCCCGACGCGCCCTTCGACCAGCAAAGCGTCACCGTCACCATCCCCGCCTCCTTCGACCCCGCCGCCCGCGAGCTGACCGCCGAAGCCGCCCGTGCCGCGGGATACGGCGCCGTCACGCTGCTGGAAGAGCCACAGTCGGCGCTCTATAGCTGGCTCCAGACCAGCCAGGGCGCGTGGCGCAAGGCGGTGAAACCGGGCGACGTGATCCTGGTGGTGGATGTCGGCGGCGGCACGAGCGACTTCTCGCTGATGGCCGTGCTGGAGCGCGAGGGCAACCTCGAACTCACCCGCGTGGCCGTCGGCGACCACATCCTGCTCGGCGGCGACAACATGGACCTCGCGCTGGCACACACCGTGGCGCGCAAGCTGGCGGCCGACGGCAAGACGCTCGACCCGTGGCAGATGCGCGCCCTGACGCACGCCTGCCGCGCCGCCAAGGAAGTGCTGCTGTCGGACCCGGACGCCCCGACGCAGCCGCTGGTCGTGCCCAGCCGCGGCTCGAAGCTGATCGGTGGCTCGATCCGCACCGAGCTGACCCGCGCCGAGGTCAGCACGCTCATCCTCGAAGGCTTCTTCCCGCGGGTGCCTGCGTCGGCGCGCCCGGTGCAGAAACCGCGCATCGGCCTGACGCAACTTGGCTTGCCGTATGCGCAGGACGCCGCCATCACCCGCCACCTCGCCGCCTTCCTCGCCCGGCAGGTCGGCGCGCTGGCCGATGTGGACGGACTCTCCGCCCGCCAGCCCGAGGACGCCACCTTCCTGCACCCGACCGCCGTGCTGTTCAACGGCGGCGTCTTCCGCGCCGGGCCGCTGGCGCAGCGCACGCTGGACACGCTCAACGCCTGGCTCGCCGAAGCCGGCGCCCCCGCGGCGCGCCCGCTCGACGGCGCCGACCTCGATCTGGCGGTGGCCCGCGGCGCGGCGTATTACGGCCATGTGCGGCGCGGACGCGGTGTACGGATCCGGGGCGGCACGGCACAGGCGTACTACGTCGCCATTGAATCGTCGATGCCGGCAGTGCCCGGATTCGACGCCCCGATGCAGGCGCTGTGCGTGGCGCCGTTCGGCATGGAGGAGGGCAGCGAGGTCGCGCTCGACGCACAGCCGTTCGGGCTGGTGGTGGGTGCGCCGGTGCAGTTCCGCTTCCTCGGCTCGTCGGTGCGCCGGCAGGACGTGGCCGGCACGCTGCTTGATGTCTGGTCCTCCGACGAACTCCACGGCATCGGCGACATCCAGGCCACGCTCCCCGCCCAGGGCCGCACGCCGGGTGAAATCGTCGCCGTGACCCTGCACGCCAGCGTCACCGAAGCCGGCACGCTCGAACTCGCCGCCGTCCCGATTGGCGGCACCGAGCGGTGGAAAGTCGAATTCGACATGCGCGGCCAGACCTTGGCGGGTTGATGGCGGTCACGGGTCCGTTCCTCGTCGGCATCGACCTCGGCACCACCCACACCGTGGTCGCCAGTGCCCGCACGGGCGGCACCGAGATTACCGTGTTCGACATTCCCCAGTGGACTGGCCCCGGCGAGTGGTCTGCCCGCCCGCTGCTGCCCTCGGTCCGCTACCACCCCGACGGCGCCGAACCCTTCGTCGGCCACCACGCCCGCCAGCTCGGCGCGCAGGTGCTCGGCCGCCTCGTCAGCAGCGCCAAGAGCTGGCTCTCGCACCCCGGCGCCGACCGCCTCGCCCCCATCCTCCCCTGGGGCGCGGACGACAGCGTCGGCAAGGTGTCGCCCGTCGAGGCCAGCGCGTCCTACCTCGCCCACGTCCGCGCCGCCTGGAACCACGCCCACCCCGACGCCCCGCTCGAAGCCCAGACCGTCGTGCTCACCGTGCCCGCGTCCTTCGACGAGGCGGCGCGGGCGCTCACGCTGCAGGCGGCGCGGCTGGCCGGTCTGCCCACGCTGACGCTGGTGGAGGAGCCGCAAGCCGCGTTCCACGACTGGCTGTTCCGCCACCGCGAGACGCTGGCCACGGCGCTGGGCGGCGTGCGGTGCGTGCTGGTGTGCGACGTGGGCGGCGGGACGACCGACTTTTCGCTCATCGACGCGCCGACCCTGCGCCGCACTGCTGTCGGCCAGCACCTGATGCTGGGCGGCGACAACATGGATCTGGCACTTGCGCACCTCGTCGAGCGCCGCTTGAACGGGGCACCGCTGTCGAGTGGCCGGCTGTCGCAGCTCCTCGGTCGCTGCCGGGTCGCCAAGGAACAGTTGCTCGCCGCCGATGCGCCTGAGCAGGTGACGGTGACGCTGCTGGGCGGTGGTTCCCGGCTGATCGGGCAGGCGCAATCGGTGGTGCTGGGGCGCGACGAGGTGCGGGCGCTGCTGGTCGATGGCTTCTTTCCGCGCGCCG
>JBEEMX010000089.1:0-9685 GCA_041192465.1 Pseudomonadota bacterium
CCCGCTTCAGCGCCCTGTGCGGCTACACCAACCACGACGTGGACACGGTGTTTGCGCCCGAGTTGCCTGGTCTCGACCGTGAGCAGATCCGCCGCTGGTACAACGGCTACAACTGGCTCGGCACCTCGGTCTACAACCCTTTCGACCTGCTCCTGCTCTTCGAGAACCGCGAGTTCCGCCCCTGGTGGTTCGAGACCGGCACGCCCACCTTCCTCGTCAAGCTGCTCGCCGAGCGGCGCTTCTTCACCCCCAGGCTCCAGCGACTCCAGAGCAACCACGCGCTGCTGTCGAGCTTCGACGTGGACCAGATCGCCCCCGAAGCCCTGCTGTTCCAGACCGGCTACCTGACGATCCACGAAGCCCGCGAAATCTTGCCGGGCAAGTGGCTGTACCTGCTGGGCTACCCGAACCACGAGGTCGAATCCAGCCTGAACGAGGCGCTGCTGCTGGCGTATGGCGTGCCGGCCGAGGAGGCCGTCGATTCCCAGGTGCGTCTGATCGACATCCTGAAAGCCGCTGACCTGCCCGCGCTCGAAGGATTGCTGCACACCCTGTTCGCCAGCATTCCGCATGACTGGTACAGGAACAACCCCCTCGCCGGCTTCGAAGGCCATTACGCCAGCGTCTTCTACAGCCATTTCGCCGCGCTCGGCCTCGACATCCGGCTCGAAGACTCCACCAACCACGGCCGCATCGACATGGCCCTCCTGTTCAACGGCCAAGTCTTCGTCTTCGAGTTCAAGGTGGTCGAGCACGCCGCCAAGGGCGAGGCGCTGCAGCAGATCAAGGCACTGGGTTACGCCGACAAGTACCGCGGTCGAGGTGAACCCGTCCACCTGATCGGAGTGGAGTTCAGCCGAGCAGCGCGCAACCTCGTCGGCTTCGAGGTCGAGACACTGGCGGGCTGACATCCACCATCAACTCGCTGTCGCCCGGCGGATCTGCTGCTTGCCCGCCTGCTTGCCGGCATACATCGCCTGATCGGCCAGGGTGAGCAGGCGGTCGAAATCACGGCCATCGCCGGGCGCCAGTGCATAGCCGATCGTCGCCCCGATGCGGCAGTGCAGCGGCTCCATCACCACCGGCGCCTGCAACGCCTGCAGCAGCTTTTCGCCGATGCGCCGGGCAGCGTCCTCATCGCGCAACTCGCTGACCAGCACCACGAACTCGTCGCCGCCGAGGCGGGCCACCCGATCGGCCTGCCGCAACTGCGCACCCAGCCGGGCACAGACTTCGATCAGCACGGCGTCGCCGACCGCGTGCCCGTGCAGATCGTTGACGGGCTTGAATCCGTCAAGGTCGAGCAGGTAGACGCCGACCAGACTGTCCGCCCGCGCCCGCTGCAGCATGGGCAGCGCCGCCGCTTGCAAGCCACGCCGGTTCAGCGCCCCGGTCAGCGCGTCCGTGTCGGCCAGCCGGCGCAGGCGTTCGCCGTCGTGGCGGTCGCGCTCGGCGGCGCGGCGCAGGTCGTCCACCCGGATGCCCACCACCACCAGCCACATCACCATCTCGGTCAGCGAGGCCACCTGAAAGACATGCAGCGTGACCAGCGTGGCCGGAATGCGCCCGCTGATGAGCAGCGCCAGCCCCGCCACCCCGGCCGTGTAGACGCTCCAGCCCACCAGGATGTAGCCGGCGGCCCGGTCGCCCTCCCGCCAGCGCCGCCACGCGATCGGCAGCGCCAGGACCGTCGGCAACTGCCCCAGCACCTTGGCCGCCTGCTGGCCATCGCGGTAGCTGATCGCACCGACCAGCAGCAGCCCCAAGGTGGCCGCGCACACCAGCGCCCCTAGCCGCATCCCCTTGGACAGCCGCGGCGACAGGCTGCGGATGTCGAGCGCCCGGTCGATGAACAAGAACGTGCCCAGGATACCCAGCAGGATGCACACCGGTGGCAGCAGCACCGACACCCACAGGTGCTCGCCCCAGACGTGCTGCATCCCCATGCCCTGGAACGCAAACTGGAAGGCCCCCACCCCGCCCACGCCCAGTCCGTAGTAGGCAAACATGCGGTCGCGCAGGCTGTACCACTGCGCCAGGCTGTAGGCCAGCAGTGACAACATCACACCCGTGGCCAGCCCTTGGAGCATTTGCGTGTACTCCTCGCGGAGCTGTCGGTGCTGGGGCGTCGCCAGTCGCATCGGCACAATCATGCTGCCCGAGGTCTCGATCCGCAGAACCAGGGTGTAGCGCCCCGGCATCAACCGCAGCGGCATGACATGGGTGCGCGTCGGCAAGGGCCGCTCGGACAGCCGCACCCAATCGCCGTTGCGGATCACCACCGTCGGCTCGCCTGCACGCAGCACATGCAGGTCCACATGGTCGAGCGAGGCATAGCCCACATCGAGCAGCCAGTCGCCGGCCGCTTCGGGAGCCACATCCACCGACCAGAACAACCAGGCGACGCCGGGGAATTCACCGAAATTCGACGTTGGCACGGTCGGCGGGCGGGCCTCGGCCTGGTGCTCCAGCGCCTCGGACAGGGTCCAGACCGGGTGCGCTTCCTGCACCACCGACACCAGTGGCCACACATCGACCTCGGTCTGGCGCGTGTCCAGCACCGCCACCCCTGCCACGGCCGCAGCCGCACTGGTCCACAGCAGCAACCACACCGCCAGCAGACGCCCCCACCAGGACAACACACGACAACGCAACATGCGGATTCGGCCTGCGCGGAACCCGACTCCCTGCCCGCGCGCACGGTGAACCCATCGGACACGGGTTCACCGTCGTTGTCGGCGCTGGTCGGTTGAACTTGACGCCCGCACCGCGGCTCAGGAACCCGGTGAGCAGTAACAGCGCAACCCTGCCAGATCGAGCACGCGCAGCCCGCCGTACTCGATGCGGATCAGTGCCCGCGCCTGCAGCACCTTGAGCGCCTCGTTGACCCGCTGGCGCGACAGCCCGACCAGGTAACCCAGCTCCTGCTGCGTGATGCGCAGAACTTCGCCGACGCCCGGATACAGCACCGGGTGGAACAGCGCCGAGAGGTTGCGCGCCACCCGTGAATCCGGGTCGTTGATGCGGTCGATCTCGCGGGCGGCGATGAACTGGCCCAGCCGCTCGTTGAGCTGGTTGAGCACGAAGCGGTTGAAGGGCAGGCTGTGCTCCAGCAGTTCATGGAACACCTCGACCGGCACACCCGCCACCACCGTCTTGCGCAACGTCTCGATGTTGTAGCGGTAGGGTTCGCCCTTGAGCAGCGTCCCCTCGCCGAACCAGGCACCGGGCGGCACCCCGGTGAAGGTGATCGGCGTGCCCATGATGTTGTCGCTGCTCATCTTCAGCAGCCCGTCGATGACGCCGAACCAGTACGACGCTGGCCGGCCGATGCGGCAGACCTGCTCGCCCACATCCGCCTGCACCACCCGCAGCGAGCGCAGCGCCAGCGACTGGTGGGACGGCGAGAGTTGCGACAGCCAGGGGATCTGGTCGATCTCGGTGGCGGTAGGCACACGCGAACGCTCGCGCAGCGCGATCAAGCTCATGCAGGGAACTCCAGCACCGGCTGTACCGGCAAGGGTGGGAAACTCCGCTTGGGAGTGACCCTAGGATTGTCGTCAGACCGACAACCTAACGTCAAACTGAATCCTACGATGCAACGCATAACGAACCGGCCCTGAAGCCATAACCCGAGGAGACGCGTGGTGACGACAACCTTTCCGCGCCTGCTGCTGGACCATGCACAGCGCCGACCCGACGCGCCAGCCCTGCGAGAAAAAGAATACGGGATCTGGCAGACCCTGAGCTGGTCGGCACTGACGGCACAAGTGCGCCGCATGGCCGGTGGTCTGGCCGCCGCGGGCCTGCAGCGCGGTCAGCACATCGTGGTGATCGGCGACAACCGCCCGCGCCTGACGATGACGATGCTGGCAGCGCAGAGCCTCGGTGCGATCCCGATCCCGCTGTACCAGGACGCCACCGGCCCCGAGTGTGTCTTCCCGCTCAACAACGCCGAGGTGAGCTTCGCTGTCGTCGAGGACCAGGAGCAGGTGGACAAGCTGCTGGAGATCCGCGCCCAGTGCCCGCAGCTCACCCACATCTGGTTCGACGACCCGCGCGGCCTGCGCAAGTACAGCGAGCCGGGCCTGGCATCGGTCGATGACCTGCTCGCCGCTGGGGACGCCTACGAGCGCCAGAACGCGAACTTCTTCGAGAAGTCGATCGAGACGGTGCGCCCGGAGGACGTGGCCTCGATGTTCTTCACCTCGGGCACCACCGGCAACCCCAAGGGTGTCGTCCACACCCACGGCTCGCTGACCGACCGTGCGCAAGCCGGCGCCACCTTCGACAAGCTGACCAGCAGCGAGGAGGTGCTCGCCTACCTGCCGCCGGCCTGGATCGGCCAGAACATCTTCAGCTATGCGCAGTGGCTGGTGTGCGGCTACGTGGTGAACTGCCCCGAGTCGGCCGCGACCGTGACGATCGACCTGAAGGAGATCGGCCCGACCTACTACTTCGCCCCGCCGCGGGTGTTCGAAGGGCTGCTGACCAGCGTCACCATCCGCATGGAAGACGCCAGCGCGCTGAAGAAGGGCCTGTTCAAGACCTGCATGGCGCTGGCCAAGCGGGTCGGCCCGGCACTGATGGACGGCAAACCAGTGGGGCTGCTGGACAAGCTGAAGTACAAGCTGGGCGACCTGAGCATCTACGGCCCGCTGCGCAACTCGCTCGGCCTGAGCCGGGTGCGCGTGGCCTACACGGCGGGCGAGGCGATCGGCCCGGACCTGTTCACCTTCTACCGCTCGATCGGCGTCAACCTCAAGCAGCTCTACGGCTCGACCGAGACCGCCGTGTTCGTCTGCTTGCAACCCGACCATGAAGCGCGCGCCGACACGGTGGGCGTGCCCTGCGACGGCGTGGAGATCCGGCTGGCAGACTCGGGCGAGATCATGATCAAGTCGCCGGGGCTGCTGAAGGAGTACTACAAGAATCCCAAGGCCACCGAAGAGGTGCTGACCAAGGACGGCTGGTACCACAGCGGCGACGCCGGTTTCATCGACGCGCATGGCCACCTGAAGATCATCGACCGCGCCAAGGACGTTGGCCGCCTCTCCGGTGGTGCGCACGACGGCGCGATGTTTGCCCCGAAGTACGTCGAGAACAAGCTGAAGTTCTTCCCCTTCATCAAGGAAGCCGTGGCCTTCGGCGACCGGCGCGACCGGGTCTGCGCCTTCATCAACATCGACATGGAAGCCGTGGGCAACTGGGCCGAGCGGCGCAACCTGCCCTACGCGGGTTACGCGGACCTCGCGGGCAAGCCCGAGGTGCTGGCGATGATGCGCGAGTGCGTCGAGCAGACGAATGCCGATCTGGCGCAGGACGAGATGCTTGCCGGCAGCCAGATCCACCGCTTCCTCGTGCTGCACAAGGAGCTGGACGCGGACGACGGCGAGATGACGCGCACCCGCAAGGTCAAGCGCGGTGCCATCGCCGACAAGTACGCGGTGCTGATCGATGCGCTGTACGCCGGTCGCACCGAGCAGTTCATGGAGATCGCCGTGAAGTTCGAGGACGGCCGCAGCGGCAGCGTCTCGGCCACGCTGAAGATCATCGACGCCAAGACCTTCCCCGCTGTCCGGAGGGCCGCATGAACGACACCCAAGACAAGAAGATCGGCGAGGTCATCCTCGATGTCGCCAACATTTCCCTGCGCTTCGGCGGCGTCAAGGCGCTGACCGACATCAGCTTCAACGTGCGCGAGCACGAGGTGCGGGCCATCATCGGCCCGAACGGCGCGGGAAAAAGTTCGATGCTGAATTGCATCAACGGCGTCTACGCCCCGCAGGAAGGCAAGATCAGCTTCCGCGGCCAGACCTTCAGCCACATGAACAGCCGGCAGGTCGCCGAGATGGGCGTGGCGCGCACCTTCCAGAATCTGGCGCTGTTCAAGGGCATGAGCGTGATCGACAACCTCATGACCGGCCGCAACCTGAAGATGAAGACCAACATCTTCCAGCAGGCGATCCGCTGGGGCGCCGCCGCCCGCGAAGAGGAGGCGCACCGCGAGTTCGTCGAGCACATCATCGACTTCCTCGAAATCCAGGCGTTCCGCAAGACGCCGGTCGGGCGGCTGCCGTATGGCCTGCAGAAGCGCGTGGACCTGGGCCGGGCGCTGGCGATGGAGCCGCAGGTGCTGCTGCTCGACGAGCCGATGGCCGGCATGAACGTCGAGGAGAAGCAGGACATGTGCCGCTTCGTGCTCGACATCAACGAGGAGTTCGGCACCACGATCGTGCTGATCGAGCACGACATGGGCGTGGTGATGGACATCTCCGACCGCGTGGTCGTGCTCGACTACGGCAAGAAGATCGGCGATGGCACCCCGGACGAGGTGCGCGCCAATCCAGACGTGATCAGTGCCTATCTGGGCACCAGCCACTGAACGCCACGGTCACGGGAGCATAGACATGGGATTTTTCCTCGAAGCACTCATCGGCGGCCTGATGACAGGCATGCTGTATTCACTGATCGCACTCGGCTTCGTGCTGATCTTCAAGGCGTCGGGCGTCTTCAACTTCGCGCAAGGGGCGATGGTGCTGTTCGCGGCCCTCGCGATGGCGCGGTTCGCCGAATGGATTCCGCACCTGCTGCACATCGAGAGCAAGACGATCGGCAACATCCTGGCCTTCATTGGCGCGATGGGCGTGATGGTCATCGTGGCCTGGGTGATCGAACGCTACGTGCTGGGCAAGCTGGTGAACCAGGAGGGCATCACGCTGCTGATGGCCACGCTGGGCATCACCTACTTCCTCGACGGCGCCGGCCAGACGCTCTTCGGGTCGGACATCTACAAGATCGACGTGGGCCTGCCGAAAGACCCGATCTTTCTGCTGGAAAACGTGTTCCAAGGCGGTGTGCTGGTCGGTTCGGAAGACCTGTATGCCGCATTGATCGCCGCGACGATGGTGGCGGTGCTGGCGGCATTTTTCCAGTACACCTCGACCGGCCGCGCCTTGCGTGCGGTGGCCGATGACCACCAGGCGGCGCAGTCGATCGGCATTCCGCTGAACCGGATCTGGGTCATCGTCTGGTCGGTGGCGGGGTTTGTCGCACTGGTCGCCGGGATCATCTGGGGCTCCAAGCTCGGGGTGCAGTTCTCGCTGTCGCTGGTGGCCTTGAAGGCGCTGCCGGTGGTGATCCTGGGCGGGCTGACCTCGGTGCCGGGCGCCATCATCGGCGGGCTGATCATCGGTGTCGGCGAGAAGCTGTCGGAGGTCTACATCGGCCCGATGGTCGGCGGCGGCATCGAGATCTGGTTCGCCTACGCCCTCGCGCTGATCTGCCTGCTGGTGCGTCCGCAAGGGCTGTACGGCGAAAAGATCATCGACCGCGTCTGACCCCCACAAGAAACACGGAGACACACCTTCATGCTTTACCGTGAGAACGGCCAGTTCAAGACCAGCTACCGCTCGGACCAGCAGATCTTCCCGATCACGCAGGACCGCCTCGGTGTCCTGGCGCTGATCGCCTTCGCTGCGATCGCCGTGCCCCTGATGGCGTCGGAGTACACCTTCCGCGCCGTGCTGATTCCCTTCCTCATCCTGTCGCTGGCGGCCCTCGGGCTGAACATCCTGGTGGGCTACTGCGGCCAGATCTCGCTGGGCACCGGCGGCTTCATGGCGGTCGGCGCCTACGCGGCCTACAACTTCTTCCTGCGCATTGACGGCATGCCGGTGATCCCGGCGCTGCTGCTGGGGGGCGTGTGCTCGACGGTGCTTGGTGTGCTGTTCGGCATCCCGTCGCTGCGCATCAAGGGGCTGTACCTCGCGGTGGCCACGCTGGCGGCGCAGTTCTTCATCGACTGGAGCTTCCTGCGCATCAAGTGGTTCACGCTCGACTCGGCCTCGGGCTCGGTCAGCGTCTCGGGCCTGCAGGTGCTGGGCATGCCGATCGAGACGCCGGTGCAGAAGTACCTGTTCTGTCTGGCCTTCCTGTGCGTGTTCGGCCTGATGGCCAAGAACCTCGTGCGCAGCAACATCGGCCGCGAGTGGATGGCCATGCGCGACATGGACGTGGCGGCAGCCGTGATCGGCATCCGCCCGGTCTACGCCAAGCTGACCGCGTTCGCCGTGTCGAGCTTCATCGTCGGCGTGGCGGGCGGGCTGTGGGGCTTCGTCCACCTCGGTTCCTGGGAGCCGGCAGCGTTCTCGATCGACCGCTCGTTCCAGTTGCTGTTCATGGTGATCATCGGCGGCCTCGGCTCGATCATGGGCAGCTTCTTCGGCGCCGCCTTCATCGTGCTGCTGCCGATCTTCCTGGACAACGTGCCGCAACTGTTCGGCATCCCCATCGACACCGCGCTCGCCGCCCACATGACCTCGATGATCTTCGGCGCGCTGATCGTCTTTTTCCTCATCGTCGAGCCGCACGGGCTGGCCCGACTCTGGTCCATCGGCAAGGAAAAGCTGCGCCTGTGGCCCTTCCCGCACTGACCCGCCCCGTTCCCACCCTGTCGATCCAGACCTTGACCTTGACTTTGACCGTCACCACCACCCAGAGGCAGATATGAAACTCCAGTTCAAGTCACTCGCCCTCGCTGCATCCATCGTTGCAGCCGTCGCCGGCTCCGTCGCCGCGCCCGCCGCCTTCGCCCAGGCGAAGGAGCAATTTTTCCCGGTGCTGGTGTACCGCACCGGTCCCTACGCCCCCAACGGCGTGCCCTTCGCCAACGGCTATGTGGACTACCTGAAGCTGGTCAACGCGACCAACGGCCTGGGTGGCGTCAAGGTCACGTTCGAGGAATGCGAGACCGGCTACGCCACCGACCGCGGCGTCGAGTGCTACGAGCGCATGAAGGGCAAGGGCGCGACCGTGTTCCAGCCGCTGTCCACCGGCATCACCTTCGCGCTGACCGAGAAGGCGCCCGGCGACAAGATCCCGCTCATCACCGCCGGCTACGGCCGCAGTGAATCGGCCGACGGTGGCGTGTTCAAGTGGAACTTCCCGCTGCTGGGCACCTACTGGATCGCCGCGGACACGCTGATCCAGCAGATCGGCAAGAAGGAAGGCGGCCTCGCCAACCTCAAGGGCAAGAAGATCACCCTCGTCTACCACGACTCGCCGTTCGGCAAGGAACCCATTCCGCTGATCCAGGAGCGTGCCAAGACCCACGGCTTCGAGCTGCAACTGCTGCCCGTGACGGCACCTGGCGTGGAGCAGAAGTCCACCTGGCTGCAGATCCGCCAGAGCAAACCCGACTACGTGCTGCTGTGGGGCTGGGGCGTGATGAACTCGACCGCATTGAAGGAAGCGGTCGCCACCGGCTACCCGCGCGAGAAGATGTACGGCGTGTGGTGGTCGGGTGCTGAGCCCGATGTCAAGGACGTGGGCGCCGGCGCGAAGGGCTACAACGCCTTGGCACTGCAGCACGGTGCCGAGCCCAACGCCAAGATCACGCAAGAGATCTTGAAAGAAGTGCACGCCAAGGGCCAGGGCACGGGGCCGAAAGATGAAGTCGGCCAGGTGCTGTACATGCGCGGCCTGACTGCGGCCATGCTGTCGGTCGAAGGCGTCAAGCGTGCGCAAGAGCGCTTCGGCAAGGGCAAGTGGATGAATGGCGAGCAGGCACGTTGGGGCTATGAGAACCTGGCGCTGGACCAGAAAAAGCTCGACGCCATGGGCTTTGCCGGTGTGATGCGGCCGGTCTCCACCTCGTGTGGCGACCACATGGGTGCGGCCTGGG
>JBEEMX010000090.1:0-9656 GCA_041192465.1 Pseudomonadota bacterium
GGCGCTGGCCGCCGTGTATGACGCGCAGCACGCGGCCGAGCTGGCCGGGTTCCGTCAGGTGCTGGTCATCGTGTGCGGGGGCGCGACGGCGACGCTGGCGCAGATCCAGGCGTGGCGCCACGCCCTGACGGAGCAGCCCGCGTGAGCGACACCGGCGGCCCGAACGATTCGACGTGCAGGTGCATCGCCGGCCGCCGCGCCGCCACGAACGCCGCCACCGCCGCCGCCATGAACGGTGCCGGCCCGCAGGCGTAGACCTGGCTCAGGTGTGGTGCCCGCTGCAGGATCGACGCGAGGTCCGGCCGGCCCGCACCTTCGGTCCAGTGGAAACGCAGCCGGCCGGCGTGCGGCTGGCGCAGCAGATCGGCATGGAACACGGCGCGGTCGGCGTTGCGCGCGACGTGGTGCAGCTCGAACGGCGTGCCGCGCCGCCACAGCGTCTCGGCCATCGGCAGCAAGGGCGTGACGCCGATGCCGCCGCCGAGCAGCAGCGTGTGGACAGCCGGCAGCACCAGCGGAAATGCATTGCGCGGCGGGTGGAGGCGCAGCCGGGTGCCGACGCGGGCATGGTCGTGCAGGTCGTTCGAGCCGCCCCGGCCGTGGCGCTCGCGCAGCACGGCAATCCGGTAGACCCCACACCGCTCGCCGGGCGTGCCGCACAGCGAGTACGGGCGCAGGTGGCCGCCCGGTGTCAGCACATCGACATAGGCGCCCGCCTCGAACGCCGGCAGCGGCCCGCCATCCGCCGCCGCCAGCTCCAGCGCGATGACATCGACCGCCGCGTTCCATCGGCGGGTGACCAGCACGTCGATCATGGCGTGGGCTTCAGGCGATGCCAGTAGATGCGGCAGTGCTTGCAGCCTCGGCCGCAGCAGTGCTGCACCGCGCTGACCGGGACGCCGTAGACGGTGGTGCCCGTGCCCGGCGCGGCGTGCTCAGGACGCTCCACGCGCAGCGGCGACAGCGGCTCGCCACTGCTGCGCCGCGCATCGCCCCGCAGCACCGTCACCACCTTGCCCCCGGAACGAAACGCATCCAACACGGCTTCGGCTCCTTCAGGTCACTCAGTTGAGCAGCGACTTCGTCGCCTGCGCCACGCCACCCGGCCCGATCCCGATCTCCTGCAGCAGGCTGTCGATCAGCGGCGCCTGTGCCCGAAAGCGCAGCGCCGAGTTCACCACCTGCTCCGGCAGACCCGCGCCTCCGTCGCCTTCCGCCGCCGCACCGCCCGATCCGCCCAACCCGCCCAGCCCATTCACGCTCAGGATCTTGATGCCCTCGATCCGCTCCATCGGCCGCGCCGACTCGCGGATCAGCCCCTCCATCTTGTCCAGCAGCTTCTGGCGGAACAGCGCCACCCGCGCCTCGGGCGACAGCATGTTGTGGGCGGCGTTCATCAGGTGGGCGGCCTGCGCGTCCAGCTCCGCACGCAGGCGGGCGGTGGCCAGGCGGATCTGCTCGGCCTCGGCCTCGGCGCGGGCCTGCGTCTTGATCGCCTCGCCGCGGTCGGTGGCGGCCTGCTTCTCGGCCTCGACCGCCAGCCGCAACCGCAGCGCCTCCTTCTCGCCGGCCTGCGCCGCGCCGATCAGCTCGATCGCCTTCTTGCGCTCGGCGGCCTCGACCTCGCGGGCGGTGTAGACCTTCTCCTCGGCCGCCACGGCGCCAGCGCGGGCGACATCGGCCTGCGCCTGCGCCTCGGACTGCGCCTTCGACTGCTCGGCCACCGCGATCGCCCGCTGCTGCTCGGCCAGCTCCATCGCCAGCCGGCGCGCCACCTCGGCGGTCTGCAGCGCCTGCTCCTTGTGAATGCGCGCCTGCTCGACCGTCTGGTCGGCGCGCACCTTGGCGGTCTCCACGGCTTGCCGGGCGCTGATCTGCACCGACTCGGCGTCGCGCTCCTGCTCGGCGCGCTCGCGGCTCAGCTCGGTGCGCTGGCGAACGCGGGCGCCTTCCACCTCGCGCTGCTGCGACAGCCGGGCGTATTCCCCCTCGCGGTCGATGTCGAGCTGCTGCTTCTCGACCTCCAGGTTCTTGTTGCGGATCGCCACCAGCGTGTTCTGCTCGATGTCGTTGCGCGCCTTGCGGTGGTGCTCGATCTGCTCGGTCAGGCGCGTCAGGCCCTCGGCGTCGAAGGCATTGCTCGGGTTGAAATAGGCCATCTCGGTCTGGTCGAGGCTGGTCAGCGACGCCGCCTCCAGCTCCAGCCCGTTGCGCCCCAGATCTTCCGCCACGGCGGCGCGCACCAGCCGGACGAACTCGCCGCGCTGCTCGTGCAGTTGCTCCATCGTCATCGTCGCGGCCACCGTGCGCAGCGCATCGACGAACTTGCCCTCGATCAGCTCCTTCAGTTGCGCCGGCTCCAGCGTGCGCAGGCCCAGCGTCTGCGCCGCGCAGGCCACCGCCTCGCGGCTCGCCTGCACCCGGACGTAGAACTCGGCCACCACGTCCACCCGCAGCCGGTCCTGCGTGATGAGCGAGCGTTCCTGGCCGCGGGCGACCTCCAGCCGCAGCGTGTTCATGTTGACGGGGATCACGTCATGCACCAGCGGCAGCACCAGCGCGCCGCCCCCGAGCACCACCTTCTCGCCCCCCAGCCCCGTGCGCACGAACGCGCGCTCCTTCGAGCTGCGCACGTACAGCCAGCGCAGCAGCCACAGCAGCAGGGCCACGACGAGGACGGTCGCGATCAGCCCGAGAAGAAAACCACCGAAATCGGCGCCTGTCATGAGAGTCTCCTGGGAGTCGTGTTCATAGTCATGGGTGAGGGACCGGCATCGACGCGTGCGCCACCATGCCGGCAAGGGCATGGGCGGCGTTGCGCAGCACCGGTTCGTTGGCGGGGGTCAGACCGGTGAAGCCGGAGGCCGGCGCCGGCATGTGGATCAGGTAGGGGTCGTGTTCGTCTGCAGCGGCTGCGGCATTGGCGCTCGCCCCGGCGCGGCGCTCGTCCGGGCCGCTGGTGGACACCACCACCTTGGGCACCTCGACCGGCAAGCTCCGCAGGCCCGGCCACACCAGCGCCCGCCCACTGGCGCCGCCGACCGAAACCACGCCGGCCAGGTCGTCGCGGGTGTGCAGGAACCGCGCGAACGCCTCGGCCATCGCCGCCTGTGCCGAGGCCGGATCGACGCCTGCACCGAAGACGGCCCGCTCGCCCTGCGGGTGGTGCCCGGCGACTTCGCGGGCGGACACCACAGTCGGCTGGAACGCCCCTCGGGTGGACAGATCGACGGTGACGGTGCGCAGCCCGCGCCGGTCGAGGCACTGGCGCAGGAACATCAGCTCGGTGCCCTTGGTGTCGAAAGTGCCGACGATGTAGGCGGCACGGCGCAGCCCGACCCCGGTGCGGAACGGCGCTCGGGCCGGCACGGCGGGCGCGGCCTGGGGCATCACCGAAACGGTCGGCGGTGCAGCCGCGGTGGGTACACGCTGTGGCGGTGCAGGTGGCAACGTGAAGACAGCACCGGGCATCGAGGCCGAAGCCGCCGCGCCCTGCCGCCGCACAAGCGTGAACACGGGTGCCGCGTTGGCCGCCGCCGCGCTGGCGTCGTCCGGCGCTGGCTCGGCTTCGCTGCCGCTGCTCCCGTCGCCGACTCCCAGCAAGCGCCGCTGCAACGCCTGGTCCGCCGCCAGCACCTCGGCCGGCAGAGTGTGTGCGATGCGGCCGTTGACCATCACCGCGATGCAGTCGGCCACCTCCAGCGCCACGCCCAGGTTCTGCTCGATCAGCAGCACCGACAGGCTGCCGTCCTGCGCGAGCTGGCTCAGCAGCGTGGCAACCTGCTCGACGATCACCGGCGCCAGCCCCTCGGTCGGCTCGTCCATCACCAGCAGGCGCGGGTTGAACAGCAGCGCCCGCCCGATGGCCAGCATCTGCTGCTCGCCGCCGGAGAGCTGGCCGCCGCCGTTGCCGCGCCGCTCGGCCAGGCGGGGGAAGGTCTGGTAGACCCGCTCGACGGTCCACGCGCCTTGCAGCGCCGTGCGGGCCGCCAGTTGCAGCGTCTCGTCCACCGTGAGCGAGCGCCAGACGCGCCGGCCCTGCGGCACGTAGGCGACGCCCCGGTGCGTGATCGCGTCGGGCGGCAGGCCGAGCAGCTCGCGGCCCTCGAAGCGGATGCTGCCCCGGCCCGGCACCAGCCCGGTGATGGCCTTGCACAGCGTGGTCTTGCCCATGCCGTTGCGCCCCACCACGGCCAGCACGCCCCGGCCGAGCGACAGCGCCACGTCCTGCAGCGCGTGCGCCTGGCCGTAGTGGACATCGAGGCCGCGGATCTCCAGCACGTCGGCGGCGGTGCGTTCCGTGGCGCGGTCGGCGGTTCGTTCAGTGGTGTGCATGTCGGCCCTCGCCGGTGTAGATGGCATGCACCTGTTCGTTGGCGCGGATCTCGTCGGGCGTGCCGCTCACCAGCACGCGGCCGTTGTGCATCACCGTCACCTGCTCGGTCACGGTCAGCGCGATGTCCAGGTCGTGCTCGATCAGCACGAAGCCGACGTGCCGTGGCAGCGCCCGCAGCAGCGCGACCAGCTCCTTGCGCTCCGCCGGCGACAGCCCGGCCGCCGGTTCGTCGAACAGGATCAGCCGGGGCGAACCGGCCAGCGCCATCGCGATCTCCAACTGGCGCTGCTGGCCATGCGAGAGCGCGCCGACCGGCACCTCGGCGATGCCGTCGAGCAGGCCGTGCAGCAGCAGCGCCTCCACCGACGCATGCGCCGCCGCGTCCCGCCGAGGCCGCACGAGGCTCAGCCGCCCGCTGCTGACGCCGCGCACCGCCAGGAACAGGTTGTCGCGCACCGTCAGCTCGCGGAACAGCAGCGAGGTCTGGTAGGTGCGCCGCAGCCCGCGCCGCACCCGCTCGTGGGCGGGCAGCGCGGTCACGTCGTCGCCGAACAGGACCACCTGCCCGGCGGTGGGCGGAAAGTCGCCGGTGATGGCGTTGAACAGCGTCGTCTTGCCCGCGCCATTGCTGCCGAGCACGCCGTAGCGCGAGCCGGCCGGCACGCAGAACGACACGTCGTCGATCGCGCGCAGCGACCCGAAATGCCGGCTCACGCCGCGCAGTTCGAGCGCGTCGCCCGAGATGAAGCTGCCGTTCGTTGCCATCACCGGTTCCTGGTCGCCAGACGTCAGACTTACTTGCACTCGGGGTTGGTGCGGCTGCCCACCCCGACCTTGTCGAACTCGGCCTTGCTCAGCCCCAGCATCTGGTTCACGTTCGGCACGACCTTGACCACCTTGTTGTAGAGCGCGCCATCCGCTCCCTTGGCCACTTCGGTCAGGAAGATGCTGGCCAGCGCGTTGCGGTTGGCGTCTAGCTTCACGTCGCCGGTGGGCGTCTTCAGCGTCATGCCCGACAGCGCCTTGCGCAGCGCCGCGTGGTTCGACGACAGATCGCCCTTCACCGCGTCGAGCGCGTCCAGCGCCGCCTTGGTGTTGACGTAGTAGCCGTGGGCGAACAGCGACGGGCTGGGGAAGCCGTCCTTGAACGCGGCCTTGTAGTCGCCGACGAACTTCTTCCACTCCGGCGTGTCCAGGCCGTCGGCGATCGGGCTGGCCGACGGGGTGCCGATCAGCGTGTCGCGCCGCTTGCCCTTGAAGCCGAGCACGCTCTGGTCCACCGTGATCGTGCCGCCGATCAGCGGCTTGCTGCCACCGTTCTGCTCGTACTGGGTCAGGAAGTTGACCGCGTCCGCGCCGCCGAGCGCCACGTACACCGCGTCGATGTCGGCGGGCAGCTTGGCGATGACTGACGAGTAGTCCTTGGTCCCGATCGGCACCCAGTGCTTGTCCAGCACATGGCCGCCCGCCTTGCAGAACTCCATCATGAAACCCGCCACCTGCGAGTACGGGAAGGCGTAGTCCTCGGCCACCACGACCACCTTCTTGTAGCCCTTGGCGACCGAGTGCGCGCCCAGGCCGGCCGACCACTGCGCGCCGTCGGTGGAGAAGCGGAAGAAGTTCGGCGCCGGGCTGACGAGGGTGGTTTCCTGCGCGGCGGAGGTGCCGTTGAGGAAGGTGGTCTGCAACTGGCCCTTGGCGTAGTCCTTGACCGCGATGCCCTCGGAGCCGGACAGCGGGCCGATCAGGATCTGCACCTTGTCCTGCTCGACGAGCTTGCGCGTGGCGCTGACGGCCGAGTCGGGCGAGCCGTTGGACGAGCCTTTGACCAGCTCGATCTTCTTGCCGCCGGCCATGTAGTTGCGCTCCTTCAGCGCCAGCTCCACGCCGCGCATGCCGTCCTGGCCGAGCACGGTGAACGGGCCTTCCAGCGTGGCGAGCGTGCCGAGCCTGAGCGTTTCCTGCGCCAGCGCGGGCAGACCGGCCACCAGCAGCGCCGTGGCGCAGACGATCGGGGTGAAGTTCAGCTTCGTGTTCAGTGTTTTCATGGGGATGTCTCCTGCTAACCGCCCGCCGAGGTCTTTCGCAGCGTGTCCGGGCGAGCAACGACACGCAGGCGCTCCCACAGCCCCAGCAGGCCGTCGGGGGAGAACAGGATCACGGCGAGGAAGACGCCGCCGATGACGAGGTTGAAGCGTTCGCGGCTGACGAAGTCGATCGCGAAGTTCTGCAGCAGCACGAACAGCGCCGCGCCGAGGAAGCTGCCCAGCGGGTGGCGCATCCCGCCGAGCACGGCGATCACCAGCACGTTGATGAGCGCGGCGGTGCTGATCGAGCCGGGCGAGATGCGGTGGTTGTAGTAGACGAACAGCACGCCGCCGGCCGCTGCCAGCAGGCCGGCCAGCGCGTGCGCCACCAGCCGGTGCGCGGTGACATCGAAGCCGAGCGAGGCCATGCGCCGGGCGTTGTCGCGCACGCCCTGCAGGCCGATGCCGAACGGCGTGCGCCCGAGGTAGAGCACGGCGCCCACCGCCAGCGTGCAGACCGCCAGGCACAGGTAATAGAACGCCCGCGGTGTCCCCAGGTCCAACCCGAACAGCCAGGGCGCCTCGATGCCGGAGAAGCCCTGGAAGCCGTTGAACAGGCTGTAGTTCTGCTGCGTCAGGTAGAAGAACGCCACGCCGATCGCCAGCGTGATCATGATGGTGCGGATGCCCTCGGTGCGGATCGACAGCGCGCCGATCGCCACCGCCACCACGACCCCCGCGACCAGCGCCACCAGCACGGCCGCCCACGGCGCCCAGCCCAGGCTGATCCCCGTCACCGACGACGCGCCGACGATCGCCACCGCGTAGGCCGCCACGCCCGCCACCGTCATCTGCGACAGGCTGACCATGCCGCCCGTGCCCGCCAGGAAGCTCAGGCTCAGCGCGACCAGCCCGAGCACCAGCGTCTGCGCGCCGATCTGGTAGACGAAGAAGGGTGTCGCCACCCACGGGTACACGACCAGCGCCACCAGCCACAGGCCGGCACGCCACGCGAAGGTGCGTTGTGCGGCGCTCATCGTTTTGTCCCCATCAGCCCGTCCGGCCGGAACGCCAGCGCCACCACCAGCAGCACGAAGGTGAACACCACGCCATAGGTCGGCGTGTAGGCCAACCCGAAGGTCTCCGCCAGCCCGATCAGCAGCGCGCCGACGGCGGCCCCCGTGATGCTGCCGATGCCGCCCACGATCACCACCACCAGCGACGCCAGCAGGTAGCGCACGTCCTCGCCCGGCGCGATCGACAGCGCCGTGCCGCCGATCACGCCGCCCAAGCCGGCCAGCCCCGCGCCGATGGCGAACGTCACCACGAACACCCGCTGCACGTTCACGCCGCTGGCCGCGAGCATCTGGCGGTCGTCCACGCCGGCGCGGATCATCATCCCGACCCGCGTCCGGTTGAGCAGCGCCCACAGCGCGCCGCCGATCACCACCGCCGCCAGCAGCACCAGCACGCGGAAGGTCGGATAGAACTGCACGAAGGGCATCGGCATCCGGCCCGACATCCACTCCGGCGGGTCGAACTGGTAGGTGTCGCCGCCCCAGACCCACAGGAACAGGTCCGCCATCACGATCGACAGCCCGATGGTCACGAGCGTCTGGCGCAGCTCCTGCCCCTCCATGCGGCGCAGCACCAGCGTCTGCATCAGCGCCCCCGCCAGCGCCGAAGCCACGAACCCGGCGACGACCGCCAGCGTCCACGACCCGCTGGCCTGCCCGACGCTGTAGCCTACGTAGGCGCCCAGCAGGTAGAGCGAGCCGTGCGCGAGGTTGACGTTGCGCATCAGCCCGAACACCAGCGTGAAACCGCTGGCGACCAGGAAGTACAGCGCCGCCAGCGTCACGCCGTTGAGCAGCGTCAGCACGAACAGCCGGGCGTTGTCGCGCAGCCCCGCCGTGGCGATCGCCAGCACGGCCAGCCCGAGCGCGCCCCAGGCCACGCGGTCACGGGTGGTCGTCACGTCCGGTAGCCCCGGCTCTCGGCGACTTGCGGCGCCTTGTGGAACTGGCCGTCCTTCATCACCGCCAGCAGCCGGTCGGCGTGCTGCAGCACGGTGATGTCGGCCAGCGGATCGCCATCGACCAGCAGCAGGTCGGCCAGGAAACCCTCGCGGATCTGGCCCAGTTCGTGCGGGCGCATCATGATCTTGCCGCCCTCGCGGGTGGCGGACAGCAGCGCGTCCATCGGGCTCATGCCGAGGTACTGGACGAAGTACATCAGGTCGCGCGCGTTGGTGCCGTGCGGCAGCCAGGCGAAACCGTAGTCGCCGCCGGGCAGGATCTTCACGCCCCGGCGGTGCAGCTTCTTCATCGTCTCGACCGCCGCCTCCAGTTCGCGCACATAGCCCATCTGCGCCGCCGCCTCGGTGGTGATGCCGAAGTCCTTGGCGTGGTAGCAGGTGTTGATCAGCCAGGCCAGGCCGGGGGCGACGAAGTGCTTGTCCTTGTTCGCTTCGAGCAGGTCGAGTGCTTCCTCGTCGGCGAAGCTGGCGTGGTAGATCACCTCGATGCCGTGGCGCACGCACTGCTTGACCGACTCGCTCGACCGGGCATGCGCAGCGACTCGCTTGCCCAGGCGCTTGGCCTCGCGCACGGCCATCGCCACCTCTTCCTCCGAGAACGGCGTCAGCTCGGCGGGCAGGCCGGCGATGTATTCGCCCGAGAGGTTGAGCTTGATCTGGTCCACGCCGTACTTGACGAACATGCGCACCGCCTTGCGCATCTCCTCCGGGCCGCTGACGACGTGCGCGAAGCTCAGCTCCTGGAACGGCAGGTGCGGCAGCGACTGGTCGCCCAGCCCGCCGAGGTGGGCGATCTCCTGGCTGCCGGCGATGTAGCGCGGGCCGGGGTAAGCGCCGCTCTGGATCGCGTTGCGGGTGACGACATCGAGCCGCGCCTTGGCCGTCGCCGCGCCGACACACGAGGTCCAGCCCATGTCGAGGTAGCGCCGCGCGACCTGCATGCACCAGAGGATGTGCTCCTCGGGCGGCATCATCTGGATCGCCGCCAGCGTGGGCTGGTCGTTCCACGAGAAGTGCGTGTGCGCCTCGGTCATGCCGGGCATCAGGAAGGCGCCGGCCGCGTCGATCACCTGCGCCGAGCCGTGGCTGGTGCTGCTGCCGTAGCCACTGCTGCTGCTGGTGCCGCCCGCGCCGCGCCGGACCTGGGCGATGCGGTTGCCGCGGACCAGGACGTCGCCGGTGTAGGGCTGCGCGCCGGTGGCGTCGAAGATGCGGGCGTTCGTGATGAGGATGTCGGCCATGTCTTGTCTCCTTG
>JBEEMX010000091.1:0-9623 GCA_041192465.1 Pseudomonadota bacterium
GCTGGTCGGCATGGCTTACGCCACGGTCGTGATCGCAGCGCGTTTGCGCGACCTGAACCCGCAGTTCGAGGAAGCCGCGCAGGACCTGGGCGCCCGTCCGCTGCAGGTGTTCTTCCTGGTGACGCTGCCGATGGTCGCGCAGTCGATGCTGGCCGCCTGGCTGCTGACGTTCACGCTGTCGCTGGACGATGTGGTGATGTCGGCCTTCCTGTCCGGACCGGGTTCCACGACGCTGCCGCTGGTGATCTTCTCTCGGGCACGGCTCGGGCTGGATCCGACGGTGAACGCACTGGCCACGGTGGTGATTGCGGTGGTGGCGGTGTTTGTCGTGGTGTCGAGCTACATGATTGCGCTGCGCGAGCGGCGGCTGCAGCTGGAACAGCAAGCGGCACTGAAGGGTGGTTGACCCGGTGGAACGCCTCTGCGCCAGCATCAGCCTGGTCATCCCCTGCTACAACGAGGCCGGCAACCTCGACGCCCTGCTCGGACGTTGCATCGCCATGCTGGCCACGTTGGGGACGGCCTGGGAAATCCTGCTCGTCGACGATGGCAGCCGCGACAACACCGCCATGCAGCTTGCGCACTGGGCCGTGCGCGAGCCTCGTGTGCGCGCACTGCTGCTGTCGAGGAATTTCGGCAAGGAAGCGGCTCTGAGCGCCGGCATCGACGCCGCCCGCGGGCAGGCCGTGGTGCTGATGGATGCGGACCTCCAGCACGAACCCGAGCTGATTCCGACCATGCTGCAACGCTGGCAGGCGGGCATCGACGTGGTCTACGCGCGCCGCAAGGACCGACGCGACGAGCCGTGGTTCAAGCGCACCTTCACGCGGCTGTACTACCGCATGCTCAACGCCACGCACCCGCGGGTGAAGATCCCGGCCGATGCGGGGGATTTCCGGCTGCTCGATCGGCAGGTGGTGGACGCGCTCAAGTCGCTGCCGGAACACAACCGCTTCATGAAGGGCATGTACGCCTGGGTCGGTTTCCGCTCGGAGGAGCTGCCCTACACACCGCAAGCCCGCGCCAGTGGCCGCAGCCACTACAACCTGCACAGCCTCGTCAGCCTGTCGCTGAGCGGCATGACGGCCTTCACCACCTGGCCGCTGCGGGCATCGAGCGTGGTCGGGATCAATCTCGCGCTGCTGGCGTTCTGCTACGGCGGCTATCTGGTGCTGGACTACTGGCTGTTCGGCGCCGAGGTCTCGGGCTGGACCACCATCGTGGTGAGCACCATGCTGTTCTCGGGGGTGCAACTGCTCAGCCTGGGCGTGCTCGGCGAGTACATCGCCCGGATCTACGAGGAGGTCAAGGGGCGTCCACTCTACATTGTCCAGCGGCGACTGGGCGAGGGTCTGCCGGCCGAAACGCCCACCAGCGACTGACCACGAACGTCACCACCGCCAGCCCGACCAGCACCAGCCCGAGCGCCAGGTCATAGCGCAGGCCCCCCATGCGCAACACGGCGGCATAACTCAGCTCGTTGAGCACGAAGCCCCCCAGCGACACCAGCCCGAAGCGCCACAGGCTCTGGCCGGTGTCCCGACCGGAGGTGGCGGCGAAGGTCCAGTACCGATGTCCGCTGAAGGACACGACAAATGCGATCATCCAGCCCACCACATTGGCGCCCAGCGGCACCAGCCCCAGCGTTTCCACGGCCAGCCGCACGGCACCCCAATGCACCGCAGCCGCGGTGGTCCCCACGGCGATGAAGCGCACGCCCTGCCAACGATCATTCGACATGCCCGACATCCTAGCCTCCACCCGACCATGCCGACGCCTGGCCGTCTGCGTCGACGACTACGGCCTGCACGCCGGCATCGACGAAGCGAGCGTGCAACTCGCGCAGTCGGGCCGCATCAGCGCCGTCAGCGTGATGAGCGATGGCCCGACCTGGCCGGCCAGCGCCGCGCCACTGCGCGTGGCGGCGCAGGTCCGCCCGGTCGATGTCGGTCTGCACCTGAATCTGACGGAGGCGCTGCCCGGTGTGGCGGGCGAGCCCTTGCAGCGCGTGATCCTGCGCGCCGGCCTGCACTGGTTCGATGCCCGCGCGCTGCGGCGCCGGATCGAGCAGCAGCTTGACCGGTTCGAAGCCGGCTGGGGCGCCGCACCAGACCATGTGGACGGTCACCAGCACGTGCATCAGTTGCCGCAGGTTCGCCACGTCCTGCTGGAGACGCTGGAGGCACGCTTTCCGGATGTCGCCCGGCGCCCATGGCTGCGCGCCAGCCGGGCACCCGCCAGCGCGGAGCTGCCGCTGCGGCGAAAGGCGGACGTGATTTCCTGGCTGGGTGCGGCGGAACTGCAGCGCGAGGCCACGCAGCGCGGCTGGCAGTCCAATGGCCATCTGCTGGGCGTCTACGGTTTCGACGCCGATGCGCCGGCGTACCGGGCGCTGCTGCAACGCTGGTTCGCGCTGGCGCAGGACGGCGACCTGCTGATGTGCCACCCCGCCAGCCACGCCCCCGTGGACGACGTGATCGGCTCGGCGCGGCAGGTGGAGTGGGCGGTGTGGCAGTCCGACGCGCTGCAGGCCGATCTGGCCCGGGCCGGCGTGCAGATCACGGCGCTGCGCAACGTGCTGGCGGAACGATCATCCAGTGGAGCGTCTGGTGCGGAGCCTTCTGCTGCGCGGGTACATCAAATCTGAACTCACCGCGCACGACGGGGCCGGATGACCACTCGTCCAGATCCGGCGGCGAACCCAGGCGCACCGCCAAGTGTCCAGCCTCGGCGAATGCCGACGGCTGCAGCCACGGTGTGTGCAACAGGTTGTCGTCGATCACCGCGGGGTGGTCTGCGGCATACAAGCCCACGATGCCGGCCTCGAAGCCCGGTCCGCGCACGAACCTCAGCGCGCAACCGGCCGGAACCGCCTCCAGCCACCGCTGGTGCACCGCATCGGCCATCGCCTGCGCGGGATAGAACTCGTCCAGCCGCGTCCGGGACGAACTGGCCAGCGCGGTCCAGCGCGGCGCGGTATAGGCCAGCGCGAACACGCTGTGGAGCACCAGCGCCACGGCCACCCAGCGGCGCCAATCCCGCCGCACCGCCCGCGGCCACAAGGCTGCGGCGGCGACCCCGATAAACTGGAAGGTCTGGATGCCCCAGTGGTCCTGGAGCCGAAGTCCGCCCAGCAAGGCGGCGATCAGCACGCCAGCCACCGGCACGCCGAGCAAGCTGCCGATCCAGATCCACTGAGGCTCCGGACGCGGCTCGGCACTCGCCTGCCCCAGGGCGCCGGACAAGGTGCCGCCCGGCCGGCACCTCGACCACCACGCCATGGCCATCAGCATCAGCAACGCTGGCGTGAGCACCCGCAACTGAATCACCAGGAACTTGCCGATGCCACCCAGCCGTTCGCCTGGGGACTGCGAAACACCGGCCTGTGTGGCGTAGGCGACCGTGCTCCAGCCGTGTGTCGCCACCCAGGCCACATGCGGCGCCAGGATCAGCAGGGCCAGCGACACCGCCAGAAACAGCCCGCGGCGGTTCGCGGGCCGTGCCAGCGCCCCACTGCGCCACATCGCCACCACCACGCCCAGCAGCGGCAGCGCCGCCTGGTACTTCGACAGCAAGGCCAGCCCGGACACGACCCCCAGCAAGGTCCAGCGGACGGTCTGCTGCCGTGCGGGGCGGGTCGCTTCGAGCTGGGTTGCGCGCAGCGCCAGCAGCACCGCCGCCGACACGCACAGCACCAGCACCGAGTTGTGGTTGAACAACTGCGCCTTGCCCATGAAGCCCTGCTGCAGCCCGGCGAACAACACCGCCAGCGCCGCCCGGTCCTCGCCGATCAGCCAGCAAGCCACCCGCCACGTCAGCACCAGATTCAGTGCGATGCACACCGCCGCCAGCACCGAGGGCCACCACGGATGCAGTCCCCCGAAATGGATCGCCCCGGCCAGCAGCCAGCTCGGCAGCGGCGGGTGCTTGTGGTAACCCCATTCCAGTGATTGCGCCCAGGCGAGCTGCTCGAAATGGTCGCCGTACTGCGCCGTGTTGCTCAGCCACGCCACCAGCACCCAGGCCAGCACCAGCCCGGCCGCCAGCAGCGGCGGATGGCCCAGCCAATGGCGCGCAACCGACCCCAATCCCGTCACCGGACTCCAGGGCACCCGCGACCGGCCAGACGCCGTGGCAAGGTCTCCACCCGCCACGGCACCTGCAAACCCGGGGTTACCATCCACACGACTGTTCTTCATTTTCGGCACTGCTTCACAAAACGACATCTTTCGAAACTGCGCATTGTCCTGCATCCAGATGACTTCTCGACACACGCACTTCCCCTCATCCTCGGCGCGCTGGGCCTATGCCTGTCTGGCTGCCAGCATGGCGCTCGTGGGCAGTTACGTGGGCTTGTCCAAGCTGCTGGTGGCGGTGTTTCCGATTTTCTTGCTGGCCTGGCTGCGGTTTGGCATTGCCGCGGTGGCCATGGCGGGGTGGGTGCGCCGACCGGCCAGCGAGGTGCCGATGTCGCACCACGACCGGGTGTTGTTGTTTTTCGAAAGCTTTCTCGGCAACTTCCTGTTCTCGATCTGCATGCTTTACGGTGTGGCGATGAGCACGGCGCTGGCGGCCGGCGTGGTCATGGCGGCGCTGCCCGGCGTGGTGGCGCTGATGTCGCGGGTGTTTCTCGGTGAACGCCTCACCGGGCGTGTGCTCGCCGGCATTGCCTGCGCCGTGGGCGGCATCGCGCTGGTCTCCTGGAGCAAGCAGCATGGCGCGGCGGCAGGTGACGCCCTGCCCTCGGCGGCCGAAGCGTCGCGCACGGCGCTGGGCAACGTGCTGCTGGTCGGCGCGGTGTTCTGCGAAGCGAGCTATGTCGTGATCGGCAAGAAGCTCTCGGGCACCCTCGGCCCACGGCGCATCAGCGCGCTGGTCAACCTCTGGGGACTGGCGCTGGTCACGCCGCTGGGGCTTTGGCAGGCGCTGTCGTTCGATTTCAGCAGCGTGACGCTGCCCACCTGGACCTTGCTGCTGTTTTACGCCATCGCGGCGAGCATGGTCACGGTCTGGCTCTGGATGACGGGGCTGCGGCATGTGCCAGCCGCGCGCGCCGGGGTGTTCACGGTGATGTTGCCGGTGTCGGCGGCGGCTGTGGGGGTGCTGCTGCTGGGTGAGTCCTTCAGCGCGGCGCAGGTTGGCGCGTTCGCGCTGGCCTTGCTGGGTGTGCTGCTGGCCACCTGGCCTGAGCGTCGGTCCGCCTGACGGTCCACACGCAGGCCGCGGCCCTCTGTGCGGGGAAACAATTCCACATTGCCATCAATTGTATTGTGTGCAATTAAACTGTGTGCATCATGCAGAACGCGAACCACAGCAGCCCACAAGGCGACGATCGCGACGACCGGGATACCCCCGACTGGCTCGCCCTCGACCGCCAGCTGTGCTTCGCGCTGTATTCCGCCTCGCTGGCGATGACCAAGCGCTACCGGCCGCTGCTGGAGCCGCTCGGGCTGACGTATCCGCAGTACCTGGTGATGCTCGCGCTGTGGCAGCGCGACGGCCGCAGCGTCGGTGCGCTGGGCGAGGCGCTGTCGCTCGACTCCGGCACGCTCACCCCGCTGCTCAAGCGCCTCGAAGCCGCTGCGCTGATCCAACGACAGCGCAGCAACACCGACGAACGGCGTGTCGAGGTGTACCTCACCGCTGCCGGGATCGCCTTGCGCCAGCAGGCCAAGGCCATCCCGCCCCAACTGGCGTCGTCCGTCGGCTGCTCGCTCGACGAGATCGGCGCCCTCACCGGCGAGCTGCACCGGCTGCGCCAGGCACTCGCCCAATTCCGTTTCCCCACCCCGACCTGAAAGGTTGCACCATGTCCCTCGACAAAGTCCTCTACACCGCCCGCGCCTCTGCCACCGGAGGCCGTGACGGCGGTGCATCCACCGACGACAGCCGCCTGAGCGTCAAGCTCTCCGTGCCCAAGGGCCTCGGCGGCGACGACGGCACCGGCACCAACCCCGAGCAGCTCTTCGCCGCTGGCTACGCCGCCTGCTTCCTGGGCGCGATGAAGTTCGTCGCCGGCCAGAAAAAGGTCGCCCTGCCCGCTGCCACCTCGATCGCCTCGGAAGTCGGCATTGGCCCGATCCCGACCGGTTTCGGCATCCAGGTGACGCTGAACGTCAGCATTCCGGGCATGGACCGCGACAGCGCCGAGGGCAACGTGCAAGCCGCCCACAACCTCTGCCCCTACTCGAACGCCACCCGCGGCAACATCGACGTCACGCTGAACGTGGTCTGACCCTGTGAGATGCCTGCCGGGGCTGCCCCGCTCACGCCCGCCGTGACAGCAGCCGCAGCAGGATTTCGACGCGGGCCTGTGCCGCGGTGAGCGCGCCGGCGTCGGGCACGAGATCGTGCCCAGTCGGCACGATGCACCCCGCCCCGCCCCGCAGCGCCCGCACCACCGCCACCCCGGCGGATTGCGCCCGCAGCAGCGCCGTCTGCAGGTCGTGGTGGACGGTGCCGTTGCCGGTGGCGGCAACGACCAGCCCCTGGACGCCCGCCTCCATCAGCAGGTCCACCACCCGGCCATCCGCGCCGGCGTGGCTCATGACGATCTGCACCTCGGGCCAGATGTCGGCGGCCAGCACCTGCAGACCCAGCGGCGTGCCCGACGGCCAGTCACGCAGCAAGCGCACACGGCCTTCCTCGACATGCGCCAGCGGGCCCGCATCGCCCGCATCGAAGGCATCCGGCCGGTACGGATGGACCTTGCGCACCTCCGATCCCAGCCAGACCTTGCCGGCCAGCACCGCCACCACCCCGCGCGCGCCGGGTGATCCGGCCACGGTCACGGCATCCGCCAGATTCTGCGGCCCGTCCGGCTGCGCCGCACTGGCCGGACGCATGGCCGCCGTCAGCACCACCGGTTTGCCCGGCGCGAGCACCCGCTGCAGCAGGTAGGCGGTTTCCTCCAGCGTGTCCGTGCCGTGGGTGACGACAATGCCATCCACCTCGGGGCGGTCCAGGTGGATCTGCACCCGCTCGGTCAACCGCCGCCACACGGCGTGGCTCATGTCCTTGCTGTCGATCTGGGCGACCTGTTCCGATTCGATCGACCAGCCCTCTTCGCAGCGCCGGCGCAGAGCGGGCACAGCGGCGAGCAATTGCGCCACCGCCACCTGGCCGGCCGTGTAGCCCACGTTGTCCTCGGTACTCGCCGCGGTGCCTGCAATCGTGCCACCCGTACCCAGCACGACGATGCGTCTTGGCAGGGTTGCAGCGCTGGAACGGGGATTCGAATCAGTACTTGTCATTTGTGGATGGCTGGATAAAAATACAGGTACTGGACGTTTTCTCAGTCACCGTCCAGGCAACGTCACCGCCTAGCGAGGAACCCGTGGACGACAGCCCCAAGCTCACCAGCCGACAGCAGCAGATTCTGGAGCTGATTCAGCGCACGATCGAGCGCACCGGCTCGCCGCCGACCCGGGCAGAAATCGCGTCCGAGCTGGGCTTCCGCTCTCCCAATGCCGCGGAAGAACACCTCAAGGCGCTGGCCCGCAAGGGGGTCATCGACCTCGTCAGTGGCACCTCGCGGGGCATTCGGGTCAAGTCTGACACATTGCGCCGGCTCAACGCCTCGCGCCTGCGCAGCATCGACGAGATGGCGTTCGAGCCGGTGCCGGCCGCGCTGCTGTCGCTGAATCTGCCTCTGGTGGGTCGGGTGGCCGCCGGCAGTCCAATCCTGGCGCAGGAGCACATCGAGCGCACCTTCGCGGTCGAGTCCTACCTGTTCGCCCGCAAGCCGGACTATCTGCTCAAGGTCCGCGGCATGAGCATGCGGGACGCCGGCATCCTCGACGGCGATCTGCTGGCGGTGCAGAAGGCCAGCGACGCCAAGAACGGGCAGATCGTCGTGGCCCGCCTGGGCGACGAAGTGACGGTGAAACGGTTCCGACGCACCGCAGCGGGCGTGGAGCTGATCCCGGAGAACCCGGATTTTCAGACCATCCTGGTTCCTGTGGGCAGTGCCGATTTCAGCCTGGAAGGGCTGGCGGTCGGCTTGATCCGAAACACGCTGCTCAGCTAGCCAGGCTGCACAGGAGCCGGGCGGGTTCGTGCGCGGCTCAACGCGCAGTCAAGTCGTTCCCAAGCTGGTCGATAGACCTGGTCATGTGCCAGCTCTGCCGACCTCCAGGAGGTCATCCATGCATCCACGGTTTACCCCGTTGCGCCATCGGCGTGCAGCACGGCACACGCCGATTTCCGCGCACACTCTGCGCTCGCTGGGGCGGCGCATGAGCCAGCCGCCGTCGATCGATTCTGTTCTGGCCGATCTGCATTCCGTTGCATCCTCCGCCGAGCCGACCGCTGCACCGCGCCCACCCGAATCCGAAGGCGTGCATCTGCGCATCGATCCGCAGGACCACCAGCGCGTGCGCATCAGCGGCAGCATGCGCGAGGTGTGTGCGGCATTGGACGCGCTGATCGCCGTGCAATGAAAAAACCGGGCAAGCCCGGTTTTTCGAATCAGCAGGGCCGGCCAGAAACCGACCTGGTGCCGATCAGCCCATGTGCAGACCGCCGTTGCAGCTGAAATCAGCGCCGGTGGTGAAGCCCGAATCCTCGCCCGCCAGCCAGGCGACGATGGAGCCGATTTCTTCCGGCGAGCCCAGGCGCTTCACCGGAATGGTGGCGACGATCTTTTCCAGCACTTCGGGCTTGATGGCGCGGACCATGTCGGTGCCGATGTAGCCGGGGCTGACGGTGTTGACGGTCACACCCTTGTTGGCCATTTCCTGCGCCAGAGCCATCGTGAAGCCGTGCATGCCAGCCTTGGCCGCCGAGTAGTTGGTTTGACCCGACTGACCCTTCTCGCCATTGACCGAGCTGATCTGGATGATCCGGCCCCAGCCCTTGGCCACCATGTCCGCCACCACTTGCTTGGTGACATTGAACATGCTGTTCAGGTTGGTGTCGATGACCATGTCCCAGTCTTCACGGGTCATCTTCAGGAACATGCGGTCCTTGGTGATGCCGGCGTTGTTGACCAGCACGTCGATGATGCCGTGCTCGGCCTTGGCGCGCTCGAAGGCTTCGACCGTCGAATCCCAGCTCGCCACATTGCCCACCGAGGCGTAGAAGGTGAAGCCGGCGGCTGCCTGCTCATCCAGCCACTTCTGGGCATCGCGGGTCGGGCCGCAACCAGCGATGACCTTGAAGCCTTCCTTGTGGAGGCGACGGCAGATGGACGTTCCGATGCCACCCATGCCGCCGGTGACGTATGCAACTTTTTGACTCATGTGTCTCTCCTCGTGGTGTGAAAACTGGTGTGCTGCGGTGCAGTCAAGACGCGCTCAACGCTCGACCGTGAGCGCCACACCCATGCCGCCGCCGATGCACAGCGAGGCGATGCCCTTCTTCGCGTCACGGCGCTGCATCTCGTGCAGCAGCGTGACGAGAATCCGGCAGCCGGACGCACCGATCGGGTGACCGATGGCGATGGCGCCGCCGTTGACGTTGACCTTGCTCGTGTCCCAACCCATTTCCTGGTGAACGGCGCAGGCTTGTGCGGCGAAGGCTTCGTTGATTTCCAGCAGGTCCAGATCGGCCGGCGACCAGCCCGCGCGCTGCAGCGCCTTGCGTGCGGCGGGGACCGGACCCATGCCCATGTAGGCGGGGTC
>JBEEMX010000092.1:0-14648 GCA_041192465.1 Pseudomonadota bacterium
ACCACCGCCACCCCGGCGCTCCATCCCATCCAGCTTCTGCGGTTCATGGTGTGTCCTTGTCCGTCTTGTCGGTCATCAGGCGTTGCAGACCGGCCAGATCACCGCGCTGCGTGCGGCCTTGGGCATCGGGCTTGAGCGCGCCGCGCAGGTCGTCATGGTCCAGGATGGTGAGGAACACCGTCACCGGCTCGCCCAGCGCGTCACAACGCTGCGACAGGCTCAGCACGTCCACCGGCTGGTGGCGCGGTCCGTTCACGCTGCCCACGTCGTAGTCCACGCCCTGGTTGATCAGCGCCAGTTCGGCCGACTTGCAGTCATCGCAGTAGAGCTGCAGGTGGACCGCGGACAGCCGCGTCGCCGTGCCGCGCCAGACCGCGCCGGTCAGGTGGGGGCGGAATTCGGCCAGCCGCGCCATCCACAGCGCCGCCACCGTGCGCAGCGCCGCCAGTTCCAGCGGCTGCGTGTCGGCGCAGAACACCGACAGGTACTCGCGCACGGCGTCTTCCACCGTGTCGTTGTCCGGCATGTTGACGCTGCGCGACGCCCTGCGGCCCAGGTCACGCGCGGCGCGGCGCTTGGCGGGTCCGTATTCGAGGCCCTCCTCGACCACCAGCCGGGCGGCCATCGCGGCGATTTCTTCGGTCAGTTCACGCATGGTGTCCGGTGGAAGTCAGGGCGGATCAGGGCAGAGGCACCGCGCCCATGCGCGCGGTGATCGATGCGGCGCGGTGGACCAGATACGGCGAGCCAGGCCGCTGCTCGAACCGCTTGGGCGCCGGCAGCATCACCGCCAGCCGCGCTGCCTGGGCCGGGGCGAGCTGGTGCGCTTCGACGTGGAAGTAGTGCTGCGCGGCGGCCTGCGCGCCGAACACGCCTTCGCCCCACTCGACGCTGTTGAGGTAGATCTCCAGGATGCGCGGCTTGCTCAGCAGCCCTTCGAGCATGAAGGTGATGAGGAACTCCTGGCCCTTGCGTGCGGCGGTGCGCTCGCCGGAGAGGAAGAGATTCTTGGCGAGCTGCTGGCTGATGGTGGAGCCGCCGACCACCTTCGGCTCGACCTTGCGGCGTGCGGCCAGGGCTTCGGCGCGCTGGTTGCGCTCCCAGGCTTTTTCCAGCGCGTCCCACTCGACACCGCTGTGGTCGTTGAATCCGGCGTCCTCGCTGGCGATCACGGCGCGCTGCAGGTGGGGGCTGATGCGGGTGCGGTCCCGCCACGCCTGGCTCCAGAGCACACGGCCCTGCTCGGTCGCCAGACGCCAGATCTCGCTGCGCTGGAAGGGCGTGGACTGCGGATCGACCACCGCCATCAGTGCAATGCGCAAGACGAAATAGAGCTGCAGCGCCACCGCACTCAACAGCAGCAGCGCCAGCAGCCGCCAGAGGTGGCCACGCCAGAGCGGGGTCTTGGTGGCCATGGCCGGTCAGCGCACGCCGTCCACTTGCGCCCGCAGCGCGGCCAGCACCGGCGCCGTCTCGGGCCGCACGCCGCGCCACGCGAAAAACGACTCGGCCGCCTGCTCCACCAGCATGCCCAGCCCGTCGCGGCCGGTGGCGCCATGCTGCGCCGCCCAGTCGAGGAAGGGCCGTGCGCCTGTGCCGTACATCATGTCCACCGCCAGCGCACCGTGTCGCAGCACGCTGGCCGGCACCGGCACCCCCGCGCCGGCGAGGCTGCTGGCCGTGCCGTTGATGACCACGTCGAAGGCGGTACCGGGCGCGTCCAGTGGCGCTGCGCACAGGGCGACGCCGTGGTCGCGGGCCAGATCGGCATGGCGATCCACCAGGGCCTGCGCCTTGTCGGCCGTCCGGTTGGCGACGACCAGCACCGCAGGCCCCGCCTCGATCAGCGGCCCCAGCACCCCAGCCGCCGCGCCGCCCGCACCGATCAGCAGCACCCGCTGACCCACCAGCGCCACACCGGCGTTGACCGTGATGTCGCGCACCAGCCCGATGCCGTCGGTGTTGTCGCACCACCAGCCCCCGGCGTCGAAGCGCAGCGTGTTGGCCGCTTCGGCGCGCTGGGCGCGGGGGGTGCGGCGGGTGGCGAGTTGCCATGCCGCGAACTTGAACGGCACGGTGACGTTGCCGCCCCGTGCGCCGCCATCGGCCAAGGCGCGCACCGTGTCCGTGAAGCGGTCCAGCGGGCTGAGCAAGCGGGTGTAGGCGATCGACTGCCCCGTCTGGGCGGCGAAGCGGGCGTGGATGTCGGGGGAGCGGCTGTGCTCCACCGGGTGGCCGATCACGGCGTAGCGGTCCATGGCAGGGGCGGGCAAAGTGAAACGATGGGGAAAGGGGGACGGACCGCTCAACGCGCGGGCGCATCCTTGGGCGTGGCGTCTTCGACCGAGGCTTGCACACCCTGGTCCCGCGTGAAGCGGAAGCGCGACACGAACACCAGCCGGTCGAACTGGCCGCGCATGGCCGGCGTGAAGTGCCCGTAAGGGGCGGCACCGCGCACGATGGACTGCGCCTTGCGGTCCAGTGCCCGGTTGCCCGAGGTCTTGATCACCTCGGCTTCGACCACCCGGCCCAGGCTGTCCACTTCCATCAGCATGCTGAGTTCGCCGTAGAGCTTGGCGCCTTCGGCCTCGGGGAAGTTGCGGGTACCGATGTCCTCGATGCGGCGGCGCAGCGCGTCGTAGTAGACCGCGTGGACACCTTCGCGCGCCGACGGGCTGACGTAGCGGCGGCGCGGGCGGGCATTTTCGTCGTTGATGCGCTTCTCGATCTGGGCGAGCTGGTCGATGAGCTGGCGGCGATGTTCCTCTTCGGCATAGGCTTCGGACGGGGTCTTGTTGGCCGCTTTCACCGGCTCGGGCGTGTTGAGCTTGGCCAGTTCGCGCTTGATCTGCGTGAGGAGCTGCGTCTGCTGCACCTGCATCTGCTCGATCTGGCGGGTCGCGTCGTCGATGGCGTTGCCGGCTTGGTCAGCGGGCGAGGGCGGCAGGGGCGAGGTGGCCGTGCCCTTGGCCGCATCCCCGCCACCGGCCAGATTGCGCTGGGCGATGACCTGCGCCTTGGTCGGCTTCTCGGCCGTGCTGCCGTTGACGAGCACCACCTCCAGCGGTGTGTCCTGCAAGACGCGGTCGAACGCCTGCGGATCGACCACCCGCACCATCAGCACCGCCGCATGCAGTCCCAGCGACAGCAGCAGGGCAGTCTGGAGGGTCGAGAGTTGCTTGAGGCGCTGCATCGTGGAACGGCGGGTCGGACGAGGATCAGGACGCCGATGGTACTGGCGCTGCTGCGTCAGCGGGGGTGTCGGCGTCGTGTACGTCGATGGCCAGAGCCAGTCCTGTTGCAGCGGCCTCGGCGCCTTCCTCGGCATCGTCTTCGAGCACGGCGTCGTCGTCGCTGCGGGTCGGATCGTCGATTCGGGTGATCACGCTGCCGCTGACTTCGAGGGTCAGCAGGTCCGGTTCACCCAGCCGCACCCGCACCCGCGCACCACGCGGCATCGCGTCCGCCCCGGCCGCGCGCAGCACCAGCGGCAGCGTGTCCGCACGCACCAGTCCGTCCTTCATCACCGCGCAGTCGAGTTCGGTCACGCCGTTCTGCGTCAGCCAGCGCAGGGTCCAGAAGCGTTCGACGGCGTTCTGGAAGCCGTTGTAGGCCGAGTACGCCGTGTCGAAGCCGGAGATGATCGCCATCAGCGTCATGTCCTTGGGCTTGAACGGTGCGACCAGTGCGGCGGTGCGGCCGTGGCGGGCACAGGCAATGATCTGCCACTGGTTGACCAGATCCACATAACGCCGCAGCGGCGAGGTGGCCCAGGTGTAGTGCGCGACACCCATGCCGGCGTGCGGCTGCGCACGGGTGGACATGCGGACCTTGACGCCCGGCGCCATGCTCGCCTGGCTGCGGTAGATGCCCGGCACGCCCAGCTCGGCCAGCCAGCCGCCCCAGGTGTTGTTGGCCAGGATCATGGCCTCGGCAACGATGGTGTCGAGCGGGGCGCCGCGGCGGCGTTCGCTGATCTGGACCGTCTCGTGGCCGATCGGTGGCTCCACCGGCGATTGGCCTGCGGCATCGACGAGCTTGAAGTTGTAGTCCGGCCGGTTGAAGTTCTCCGGCTTGCCGCGCACGACCTCGCGCTGCGCCTTCAGGTGTTTCGCCAGCCGGAAGCCGAACGCCAGCTCGGCCGCGAAGGGGAAGTCGGCCGGCGCCGCGCCCGTCAGCGCCGCTTCGGTCACCACGGCGTCGAGCTTGTCGTGGCGCAGGTTGGCGGCGATCGGCACGCGCTCCAGCTTCGTCTCGCTGGACTGCACGGTCAGCGTGGCCTCGTCCATCGTCACGTACAGCGACACGGCTGGGCAGTCGCGGCCTTCCAGCAGCGTGTAGGTCTGCACCACGTCGTCCGGCAGCATGGTCAGCTTCCAGCCTGGCATGTAGACGGTGGACAGGCGGTCGCGCGCGACCTTGTCGATGGGCGAATCGGGGACGATCGCCAGCGCGGGGGCGGCGATGTGGACGCCGAAGACGATGGTGCCCGTGCCCAGGCCCTGCACCGACAGCGCATCGTCGATTTCGGTCGTGGCCGAGTCGTCCACCGAGAAGGCGCGCACCGGGGCCAGTGGCAGCTCGTCCTTGATCTGTGGTGCGGTGAGCGCAGCCGGGAAACCAACGCCCTTGGGGAAGGTCTCGAACAGGAAACGCCGCCAGTGGAACTGGTAGGGGCTGTCAATCGCCTTGCAGGCGAGCAGCAGGTCGAGCGGTGCGCGCTGCGCCCGCTTGGCGGCTTCGACCACGGCCTTGTATTCCGGTCCGTTCTTGTCCGGCTTGAACAGGATCTTGTACAGCTCGTCGCGCACTGGCTGCGGGCATTGTCCGGCGATCAGCTCGGTGGTCCAGGTCTCGATCTGTGCGGCGACCTGTGCCTTCTTCTCGATGGCGAGCAGGGCCGCCTTGACGATGTCCTCGGGCGCCTTGCGGAACATGCCCTTGCCCATGCGGCGGAAGTAGTGCGGCGCGTGGAACAGCTTGAACAGGGCGGCGGCCTGGTGGGTGGCGCCAGCCTTGGCGTCGAAATAGTCGCGCGCCAGATCGGCGAAGGCGAACTCGTCCTCCGGCGCGAACTCCCAGGCCAGTTCCAGCTCGATCTCCTCGGCCAGCCGCTGGCCCTCGGCGATCAGCTCGGCGGGCGAGGGCTTGTCGAACTTGAGCAGCACATTGGCGGCCTTGACCTTGACACGCTTGCCGGAGTCCAGCTCGATCTGCATCGAGCTTTCGGCTTCCGACATCACGCGCCCGGCGAGGAATTTTCCGGCGTCTTCGAAGAGGGCATTCATAGGGGCGGGATTGTCGCCGATGGCGGCCGGGCGCTCCCTTGGCGCCGCGTTGATCGCCAACGGCCACAGGGGTGTGGCGTGCGGAGTGGGTGTTACGTTTTGTCGTGATTTTCCGTGTGATGTGAAGTAGTTGTGAGAACTATTGGGTGGAACGTTTCAGTACTTTTTCGATAATCGGAGGCATCCATCCGGAATTCCAACAAGGGCATCCATGCCGACGCATAAGAAGAATCCTGCGCACCCACCCGCCGTTCGCCGTATCGGCTGGCTCACCACCGCCAGCGCCGTGGCACTGCTGGCCGCCTGCGGCGGCGGTGCGGACACCTCCACGGCCCAGGCCGAATCCACTGCCGACAGCACCCCGGGCGTGCGCGCCCTGGCGGTAGCCGTGGATCCGATGGCGACCGCGCTGACCACCGGCAATTCCTCCGGGGTCACGCTGGCCACCGTCATGACGGCGACCAAGACCCTGCTGAGCACGCAGCAGACCAGCTACGCCGCGCTCAAGCAGTCCTTGTTCGGCCTGAACGCCAATGGCACGGCCAACGCCACCAGCCTGACCAGCCTCGACTGGGATCCCTCGCACGACTCGTCCTACTTCACGCTGCTCGACAGCATCCAGAACCAGGCCATCCTGCCCACCAACTGGGGCTACCGTTACGCCGTGGCCACCACCCCGACCACGCTGGCAGTGGCAGGCACCAACGCGGCGGGCACGGCGCGCTACGCCGCGTTCGGCGGCAACCCCTTCGGCGTGCCCGGCAACGCGTCGATGGACAAGTTCCTGCTGAACACGGTGGCCTGGCTGACCAGGCGCACCACGTTCACCAACCTCAAGGTCGTCACCGCCCACCTGCCCGGCACCGAAACCTACTGGTTCCCGCACGAGAACAAGACCCGCACCTGGTTCACCAGCAAGTACCCCGGCGTCGCCATCAACGGCGTGGTCACGGGCGCGGCCACCCAGGCCGACAACCGCTGTGACGGCGACAAGCTCGACGCCTGCCTGCAAGGGGCCGATCTCCTCGTCATCGGGCGCGAGGAAGGTCCGAACGCCTACAACGGTGCCACCGTCATGCAAGCGGTGCTCAACGCCCAGAGCCGTGGCATCCCGGTGCTCTACCTGCACCACTACCGCGACACCAACGACCTCTCCGGCCGCATGCTCGACTACTTCGGGCTGGGGCAGGTCAACAACTACTGGTCGCAGAACGGCCTCAAGGGCTTCAACCCGGCGACGCTACCGGCCATGCCGAACAACCTCGCCGACGTGCAGGCGCTGGTGAACCGGCTCGACACGGGCACCTTCACCTCCACCTGGAGCGGCTGCACCACATCGGGCCGAATCGACTGCTCGGGGGACGCGACCTACATGGCGCAGTTCGGCACCCCGGCCGGCGCGGTCCGCACCGCGCTGCGCGCGCTGGATGCGAACGGCGCCGCCATCTTCTCGCGCACCGGCTACACGCTGGAGAAGATGCTGGTGCTGCTGGGCGACAAGTACCGCGAGACGGTGGCTTACCCGCTCAACAAGGCCACCAGCGGCGCGGGCTTCTACCGCGCCTACTTCTCCGACATGGCCGCCTACGTCCACCGGCCGTCTGCCAGCGTCGCCAAGAACCTGGGCAACTTCTCGAACCTGATCCCCGCCACGGCGGTCGCCCAGACCCGCGCCGTCACGGTCACACCGCCGTTGACCGGCACGCGCGACCACATGACCGGCCTGTACGTCATGCCCGGCCGCACCGTCACGCTGACCCGCACCGACACCGGCTCCGGCGTGGTTCAGTTCGGCATCAACATGCTGCGCGACACCACCTGGGTCTTCAACCAGCCGACCGGCCTGGACCGCCCGACGCAGTTGACCGCTCCCCGCTCGCCGCTGAAAGCCGGCCAGACGGTGACGATCACCAGCCCCTACGGCGGCCCGCTGTTCCTGCACGTCGATGCGGCGACCGGCACGGTGCCCGCGGTGGCCGTGCAAGTGACCGGCGTGACGACCCACCCGGTGCTGCGCAACGCCAACGACGCCGCCCAGGTCACGGCCTTCAACGCCGAACTGGCCGCGACCCCCACCAACTGGGTCGGCATCACCACCGACACCCTGACGCTGCACTCGACGCTGGCGAACTTCAAGTCCAGCATGGCCAGCTACGGCGGCAACCTGTCCAAGCTGGTCGGGGACACCTGGACCTACACGATCAAGGACACCTACGAACTCGCCGGCTTCAATTCCGCCACCGCCGGCCAGTACGTGCTCGCGCCGGCCGTGACCAGCTTCTGCGCCCTCAAGGGCTGGGACTGCACGGGCACGCAGCACCGCCGCGATGTCATGCAGCACGTCGTCAGCGATGTCCACGCGGCCTGCGGCAATGGCTGCAGCGGCAACCCGTATGACCAGGACTGGGCCTTCGCGCCACTGGGCTGGGGCGAGACCCACGAGATCGGCCACAACCTGCAGCGCGGCCGGCTCAACATCTACGCGGGCCAGTCGGGCGAGGTGTCCAACAACATCTTCCCGGTCCACAAGCGCACGCAGTACAACCTGTCGCCGGCCGGGGTGGCTACGCCGCTGGTCGATCGGGCGGGCACGGGGCTGGTGGTGTTCAACGCGCTCAAGGCCGCCCTCGGCCAGCCGGTTCCGGTGGACGCGGCCCAGGCCAGCATCTGGGGCAACACCGCCTACGCCGCCAACAACTCGGAGCGGGTGATGTTCTACCGGCAACTGGTCGAGCACGCGCGTTACTACAACGCCAACCTCGGTGACGGCTGGGCGCTGATGAGTCTGGCCTACCTGCTGGACCGCAACCTCGACGCCAGCCAGGCCACCTGGGCGGCGTCGGCGGCGAAGTTCGGCTTCGGCACCTACGCGGCGGCGTACCCGTCGGCGATGAGCGGCAACGACTTCCTGCTGATCGCCAGCTCCTTCACCATCGGCCGCGACATGCGCCCGATGTTCGACCTGTGGGGCGTGAAGGTCACGGCAGCGGCGAGTGCCCAGGTCGCGGCCTACAACTTCCCGTCGTCGGGCAAGCTGCTGTTCCCGATGAGCCAGGTCAGCCAGGTGCCGGCGAAGGTGGGGGCGCCGATCGTGATGACCACGGCGGCGGTGTATCCGGCGGGGTATTGAGCCTGAGTACAACCGCCAGCGCCCCGAGGGGCTGGTGGTTGGGCCTCACCAAATGCAGCGCAGTCCCGGCACCTGTTGCAGCTTCCCGTCCGCTGTGATGATCGGGGCCTTGTGGATCACTGCCGTGGCGGCGATCAGGCGATCGGCCGGGTCGCCGTGCAGAAAATCGGGATGCTGCGCCTGCTCGGCGATGGCGGGGGTGATGGGCAATACCGTCAAGCCCATCGCCAGAACGATGTCGTCGAGGTAGGCCGCGATGCTCAGATCCGGTGGCCGGTGTATGCGTCCACGCGCCTGCAGCATGGCAATTTCCCAGAGGGAAATATCGCAACAGGCGAGCTGACCGGCGGCCATGCCTTGGTCCAGCGCATCGCGTGCTGCGCCGCTCAGGCGCTGCGGTGCGTCGGCCCAGAACAGCAGGATGTGGGTATCACAGATGGTCGGCATCGCCGGTCCACTCGTCGCTGGCTGTCGCGTCGGTGGCCGTGTTGACCACATCACCCACGATCATCGTGCCGCGCCGCGCCTGCAGGCGCTGCCGGGCGGCCTCTCGCACGTCCGTCGTCCGATCCGGGATCAGGCGCGCAATCGTGCGGCCGTGCCAGGTGATGGTGAATTCCTCGCCAAGCTGCACCTGCCGCAGGTAGTCGGGCAGGTGCTGGCGCAGTTCGGTGACGTTCACGGGCACGGTGGTCATGGATGGCTTTCTGTACAGAAACTCTGTATGAATTCTAGGTGGCAGAGCGGTCAGACCGTCAACCCGCCCGCCACTTCCAGCACCGCCCCATTCACATAACTCGCCTCGTCGCTCGCCAGGAAGGCATACACATTGGCGATCTCCTCCGGCGTGCCCAGCCGGCGCAGGGGCACTTCGGCGCGCATCCCGTCGAGCACCTTGTCTGGAATCGTCGAGAGGATCGGCGTCTCGATGAAGCCCGGCGCCACCGCGTTGACGCGGATGCCCTTCGGCCCGAGTTCGCGGCTCCAGGTCTTGGTGAAGCCGATCACACCGAACTTGCTGGCGGCGTAGTTGGTCTGGCCGAAGTTGCCGTAGATGCCGACGACCGAACTGGCGTTGAGGATCACGCCCGAACCTTGTTCCACCATCGTGTCCGTCACCGCCTGCGCGCAGTGGAAGACGGCGCGCAGGTTCACGTCGATCACCGCGTCGAACTGCTCGATCGTCGATGCGGCCGAACTGCGCCTTCACGGCGGCGACCATCGCATCGACCGCCGCCCGGTCGGTGACGTTGACGGCGAAGCCTGCTGCCTGCGCGCCGGCCTCGCGGCACTGCGCAACCGCGGCGTCCACCGCCTCCGACTTCATGTCGCAGACGATGACGACGGCGCCTTCGCGGGCGAATTTCAGCGCGGTGGCCAGACCGATGCCCTGGGCGGCGCCGGTGATGATCGAAACCTTGTTCTTCAGTCGCATAAAACCCTCGGTCAAACCTCAGTCCAGTGGCAGGAACCGGCGCATGGCCGGCAAGTGGGCATCGAAATCGCTCAGCGCGTGGTCGCCGCCGTCGAGCAGATGCAAGTCGGTTGCGGCGTAGCGGGCCGACATCTCGTGCCAGTCCAGCACTTCGTCGCCCTTGGCGATCCAGACTTGATAGCGGGACGGCGCACGCAGCGGACCCGGTGCCATCGCGCGCAATTCGTCCACGAATTCGGCACGGAAGAAGAAACGGTCCGTCGGGTCGTGCCACGCGGTCAGTTCACCGATGTACTTGGCCAGATCGCGGGCGGGTTCGACCGCGGGGTTGATCAGCACGGCGCGGCAGCCGTGTGCTTCGGCGTACACGGTCGCATAGAAACCGCCCAGCGAACTGCCCATCACGGCGCGGGTGTCGGCGGGCCAGTTGCGCGTGCCGGCCTCGATCAGCACCAGGGCCTCGGCGGGCGAGGGCGGCAGTTGCGGGCACCACCACGTCAGGTCCGGCCGGTGGGCGGCGACCCAGGCGGCCATCGTCTGCGCCTTCATCGACTGTGGCGAGGAGCGGAAGCCGTGGAGGTAGAGGAGGTGGGTCGTGCGGGCCGTGTGCGACATGGGATCAGGTGCCGTGCGGGCGCAGCAGGTGGTTCAGTGCGCGGCCTTGGCGGTCGCGGTAGACATGGAAATCCGAATCGACGGAGAGAATGTCCCGGATGCGCAGCCGTGCGGCGGCTTCGGCGATCGAGGCATCGGCGAGATCCAGCGGCAGGTCGGCGAATCGCTGGCAGATGTGCAACACCTCGCCCAGCGACTCGGCTTGGGGTTGGTCCAGCTCCACGCCGCCCCGCTGCACCCAGCTCAGAAAATCCAGCGCGGCCGAGTTGCCGATGCGGCGAGCCAGCAGTGCGCAGACTTCCGTGGTGACTGGCCAGGTGGTGAACAGCTTGGCCTGTGGATGCGCACGCAGCCACGCCACGACGGTGGGATGCCAGCGGTCGCTGCCGTTGAACAGTGCCAGCAGCGGGCCGCTGTCGATCAGGACACGGCGCGCGGTCACGGGATCGAACGCTGGTTCTGTTTGTCTGCCCAGACTTCGGCCAGGACCGCCTTGCGCTGTGCGGCCAGATCGGCGGGGCCGTGGTGGCGTCCGAACAGATCTTCGCCCAAGGCATAAGCCGAAGGGGGTTCGCTGGGCTGCGCTGCCAGGTAAGTCTGCAGCGCCTCCCGCACCATGTCGCTCACCGAGCGGCCTTGCACACTGCAACGCTGGCGCAGGGCGTGCTCCAGCGTGGGGTCGAGCTTGACGGTCAGCGTCATGGGGTGCTCCGTTTTCAAGGTAATACGAGTGATATTACCCGACTCACCCCTTGCGGGCCAGCGCCTCCAGCAGCTTTCCATGCACCCCGCCGAACCCGCCATTGCTCATGCACAGCACCTGATCGCCCGGCCGCGACAGCCGCACCACGGCGTCCACCAGCTCGGGGATCGTGTCGCAGACCCGCGCCTGCTTGCCCATCGGCGACAGCGCCTCGCGGGCGTCCCAGGTCAGGCCGGCGCTGTGGCAGAACGACAGGTCCGCCTCTTCGAGCGCCCACGGCAATTGCGACTTCATCGCGCCCAGCTTCATCGTGTTGGAGCGCGGCTCGAACACCGCCAGGATGCGCGCCGTGTCGCCGATGCGGCGGCGCAGGCCGTCGACGGTGGTGCGGATCGCCGTCGGGTGGTGGGCGAAGTCGTCGTAGACCTTCACGCCGCTGGCCTCGCCGCGCAACTCCATGCGCCGACGCACGTTCTCGAAGCGGCCCAGCGCCTCGCCCGCCCGCGCCGGGCTGATGCCGACATGTTCGGCCGCACCGATGGCGGCCAGCGCATTGAGCTGGTTGTGCTCGCCCAGCAGCGGCCACTCGACCCGCCCCACCTTCATGCTGCCGCGCAGCACGTCGAAGGCGTGCGGCTCGCCGCGGCTGCGCAGCGCACCGGGCTCTTCCTTGCGCGCACCGAAGTGCTGCACCGTGCTCCAGCAGCCGCGTGCGAGCACGGTCTTCAGCGCGTCCTCGCGGATGTTGACGACCAGCCGGCCCTGCGACGGCACGGTGCGCACGAGGTGGTGGAACTGCGTCTCGATTGCGGCCAGGTCCGGGAAGATGTCGGCGTGGTCGTATTCGAGGTTGTTCAGGATGGCGGTGCGCGGGCGGTAGTGGACGAACTTGCTGCGCTTGTCGAAGAAGGCGGTGTCGTACTCATCCGCTTCGATGACAAACGGCGCGCCCGGTGCCACGCGGCCAAGCCGGGCCGAGACGCCGAAGTTCTGCGGCACACCGCCGACCAGGAACCCCGGCTCCAGCCCCGCGTGGTCGAGGATCCACGCCAGCATCGAGGTCGTCGTGGTCTTGCCGTGCGTGCCGGCGACGGCCAGCACGTGCCGGCCCTGCAGCACGTTCTCCGCCAGCCACTGCGGCCCGCTCGTGTAGGGCAGACCGGCGTCCAGGATGGCCTCCATCAGCGGATTGCCGCGGCTGACGACGTTGCCGATGACGTAGAGGTCGGGTTTCAGCGCCAGTTGGTCGGGCGAGAAGCCTTCGATGAGGTCGATGCCCAGGGCGCGGAGCTGGTCGCTCATCGGCGGGTAGACGTTGGCGTCGCAGCCGGTGACGCGGTGGCCGGCTTCGCGGGCCAGCGCGGCGACGCCTCCCATGAACGTGCCGCAGATGCCGAGGATGTGGATGTGCATGGGCGGCCATTCTAGGAGCGCGCGGCGGCGGTGATGGGTCGATTGCGCGGGCACTTTGGTTGTACGTGCAACCAAGGGATTCCACGGTGTCCGGTGCGTCGGCTTGTGGTGATACTGTTGTACGCGCAACCAATTCAAGGAGCCCCGATGTCCCGCGTGTTTGCCTACTATCCCTTCACGGCCCGACGCCACGTCGGCCACCGCCCGGTGCGCACCACCGACACCCCGGCCCGCCGTCCGGTGGTGGTGGTCGGCGGCGGGCCAGTGGGCTACTGCACCGCGATCGGGCTGGCGCAGCAGGGCGTGCCGGTGGTGCTGATCGAGGCGGACGACGGCGTGTGTTTCGGCAGCCGCGCCATCTGCATCTCGCGGCGCAGCCTGGAGATCCTGCAGCGGCTGGGGGCGCTGGACGGGTTCCTGAAGACCGGCCTGCCATGGACCGGCGGGCGCAGCTTCTACCGCGACACCGAAGTGCTGCATTTCACGATGCCGCAGGACGACCACCAGAAGCTGCCGCCGATGGTGAACCTGGCGCAGTACCACATCGAGCAGATCCTGCTGGACCGCGCCGAGGCGCTGGCGGACCGGATCGAGATCCGCTGGCAGACCCGCGTCACCGCAGTCGAGTCGCGTGCCGACGGCGTGACGCTGGCGCTGGACACACCCGACGGCCCGGACACGCTGGAGGCCGACTGGGTGGTCGCCGCCGATGGGGGCCGCAGCACGCTGCGCGAGGCGCTCGGGCTGACGCTGCGGGGCACGTCCTACGAGGGGCGCTACGTCATCGTGGACATCCTGCTCGACAGCGCCCGGCCGACCGAGCGGCTCGCCTATTTCGACCCGCCGTGCAACCCCGGCTCGACCGTGCTGGTCCACAAGCAGCCCGACAAGGTCTGGCGCATCGACTACCAGTTGCGCGACGGCGAAGACCCAGAGGTGGCAATCCGGCCCGAAAACGTGCTGCCGCGGGTCGAGAGCCTGCTGGCGATGATGGGCGAGACGGGCGATTGGCAGCCGATCTGGACCACCGTCTACAAGGCCAATGCGCTGACGCTGGACCGCTACCGCCACGGGCGCGTGCTGTTCGCGGGCGACGCGGCGCACCTGGTGCCGATCTTCGGCGTGCGTGGCGCGAACTCGGGCATCGACGACGCGGACAACCTGGCGTGGAAGCTGGCCTGGGTGGTGCAGGGGCGGGCGGATGCGGCGCTGCTCGACAGCTACAGCGACGAGCGCGTGGCCGCCGCGCATGAAAACCTGCGCCACGGCACGAAGAGCACCGAGTTCATGGCGCCGCCGTCGTTTGCGTTCGAGCTGATGCGCACGGCGGCGCTGGGGCTGGCGGCGCGGCATCCGGCGGTGCGCTCGCTCATCAATCCGCGCCAGACCTCGGCCATCACGTACACCGACTCGTTCCTGAACGCCGCTGCGGCCCGTTCCGCCGAGTTCACGGCCGGGCCGGTGCCGGGCGCCGTGCTGCCGGAATGCCCGGTGGTGGGCGCCCATGTCACCGACCTGCTCGGCCCCGGGTTCACGGCGCTGCATTTCAGTGCGGCGGGGATGAGCCCGGTCGGCGCCGCGCTGGTGAACCTTGCCGAGACGCTGGCGGCGCGTGACGTGCCGCTGTCGATCGAGACGATCACGCCGGACCGCGATGTCACCGGCTGGCTGTTCCCGATGTACGGCGCCGGTCCGGACACGGTCTACCTGGTGCGGCCGGACGGCCATGTGCTCGGCCGCTGGCGCATGGGCGTGGTGGACGAGATCGCCGCCGCCATCGCGCACACCCTCCATCCGCAACCGGCCGCGCCCGCTGCCGCCGCTCCCGCCGAAGAAAGCCGCTGACCATGACCGACACCGAACTCGACGAGGCCTACACCCGCCTGTGCCACACCATGACGCGGCTGGGCGAGCCGGTGGCGCCGCTGTTCCTGGCGCGTTTCGCCTTGCTGGCGATGGCGCGGCTGGACGATGCCCCGGCGGTGCTGCAGATGATTGACGACGCGGCCGCAGACCTCGGCGCCTCGCGTCCGGGATAGTCCCCGATTGACCAGGCTGCGGCCG
>JBEEMX010000093.1:0-15571 GCA_041192465.1 Pseudomonadota bacterium
TAATCGACCGCTGCAGCGGCATCGAACGGCAGCACCGGCAGGTCTTCCAGTAAAGCCGACAGCGCCCGTTCACCTTCGTCCCGGAGGTCCGGGCGCATTTCCAGCCCTGCTCGAAGTTCCGCCAGTGTGATGGCGGAAATCACCGCATCGCCAAACGACAGCGCATTGAACCGATGCAGGACGGACGGAGGGACACCCGACAGCAGGTAGATGCAGATGTTGGTGTCTAGCATGAACAGCATGGCGCGGCCCAGGGCTTCAGTTCACTTCAGGGGTGCCACCCCAGTCGCGTTCCCGCTCCTCGTGGAACTCCCGCCCCTGCGCCATGAACCCCGCCGGAAACGCCGCGAACTTCGCCGCCAGCCCGGTCAGCTTGCGCCGCACCAGCGGGCGGATCACCAGCGTGTCGCCCACGCGCTCGATCTCGACCGCACCAGACGGCTCGCCCGCCGAGGCTAGCTCTTTCGGGATCACCACGGCCACGCCGTCATTGACTGGGAAGGTGTAGGTGCGCATAGCCGCAGTATGCCGTTGCCGTCAGGAGCCTGCACCGGCCGGCTTCTACAATCCCGCCATGTTCGCCCCCCTTCAAAACGACACCTTCCTGCGCGCCCTGCGCCGCCAGCCCACCGAGCACACCCCCGTCTGGCTGATGCGCCAGGCCGGTCGCTACCTGCCGGAGTACCGCGCCACGCGCGCGACCGCAGGCAGCTTCATGGGGCTGGCGACCAACACGGACTACGCCACCGAGGTCACGCTGCAGCCGTTGGAGCGTTACCCGCTCGACGCCGCGATCCTGTTCTCGGACATCCTCACCGTGCCGGACGCGATGGGCCTGGGCCTGAGCTTCGCGCTGGGCGAGGGGCCGAAGTTCGCCAAGGTCGTGCGCGACGAGGCGGCGGTCGCCGAACTCGCCGTGCCGGACATGGACAAGCTGCGTTACGTCTTCGACGCGGTGACCTCGATCCGCAAGGCGCTGAACGGCCGCGTGCCGCTGATCGGTTTCTCGGGCAGCCCGTGGACGCTGGCCTGCTACATGGTCGAAGGCGGCGGCAGCGACGACTACCGGCGCGTCAAGTCGCTGATGTACAGCCGCCCGGACCTGATGCACCGCATCCTGGCCATCAACGCCGACTCGGTGGCCGCTTACCTGAACGCCCAGATCGAAGCCGGCGCGCAGGCCGTGATGATTTTCGATAGCTGGGGCGGCGTGCTGGCCGATGGTGCGTTCCAGGAATTCAGCCTCGCCTACACCCGCCGCGTGCTGGCGCAACTCAAGCGCGAACACGACGGCGCCCAGATCCCGCGCATCGTCTTCACCAAGGGCGGCGGCGTCTGGCTCGACGAGATCGCCGACCTCGACACCGATGGCATCGGCCTCGACTGGACGATGGACCTCGGCAAGGCCCGCGAGCGCGTCGGCCACAAGGTCGCGTTGCAGGGCAACCTGGACCCGAACGTGCTCTTCGCCAGCCCCGCGCAGATCGACGCCCAGGTCTGCCGCGTGCTCGACCGCTTCGGCGCCCACCCCGGCCACATCTTCAACCTCGGCCACGGCATCAGCCAGTACACGCCGCCCGAGTCGGTCACGGCGCTGGTCGAGGCGGTGCATCGCCACTCGCGGGCGATGCGTGCTGCGGCTGCTGTTCCCCTCATTGCCTCTTTTTGAGGCAATCTAGGAAAAAACCTTGTGTGACAAGCACTTGACCGTGCTCTAACCAGCTTGTCCACAACGTTATCCACAGCTTCGGTGGACATCCCTGCGCCACCTGCGGAACACCGGCTGCGCGTGCTGGTCGATCTGCCCCGGCACAGCCGGCTGGATGCCGTGCTCGACTACCTCGCACCCGAGCCGTGGCCGGCGGGCACGCTGGTGCGGGTGCCGCTGGGCAAGCGGGAGGTTTGCGGCATTGTCTGGGGGGCGGCCGAGGGGCCTGACCGCGCCGAGGGTGATGACGGTGCGCCAGCCCTGCGCAGCGTGTTGCAGGCGCTGACCGCTCTGCCCCCGTTCACCGCCGGCTGGCTGCGGCTGGTGGGCTTCGCGGCGTCCTACTACCAGCGCAGCCCCGGCGAGGTGGGCCTGAGTGCCTTGCCGCCCGACCTGCGCGACCTGGACGCGGTGCAGCTCGCCCGCCGGCTCAAGCGGTTGGACAAGGCGCTGGCCGCCGCCGCGAAGGTGGCCGCGGCGCTGACTGTTGCACCGGCGCGCCCCGCCTTGTCGCCCGAACAGCAGACGGTGCTCGACACCCTGGCCGCCGTGACCGAGGGGCCGCAGCAGCCCAGCCTGCTCTTCGGCGCGACGGGCAGCGGCAAGACCGAGGTCTACCTGCGCGAGGCCGAGCGCGTGCTCGCCGCGGGGCGGCAGGCGCTGGTGCTGGTGCCCGAGATCAATCTGACGCCGCAACTCGAAGCCCGCTTCGCCGAGCGTTTCCCCGACCGTTGCCTCGTCTCGCTGCACAGCGGCCTGACCCCGGCGCAGCGCCTGCAGCACTGGCTGTCGGCGCACCTCGGCCACGCTGACCTGGTGCTGGGCACGCGCATGGCGGTGTTCGCCTCGATGCCGCGTCTGGGCCTGATCGTGGTGGACGAGGAGCACGACCCGTCCTACAAGCAGCAGGAGGGTGCCCGCTACTCCGCCCGCGATTTGGCGGTCTGGCGTGGCCGGCATGAGCGGGTGCCGGTGCTGCTCGGCTCGGCCACGCCGTCGCTGGAGAGCTGGTACAACGCCGGTCCGGTCGAGGCTGGCGGCGGGCGTTACCGGCGGCTGGTGATGCCGAGCCGCATCGGCGGCGGCCACTTGCCGGCGATGCGGCTGGTGGACCTGAGCCGCATCGCCGCGCAGTTCGGCAAACAGGCGCTGCGGCAACACCCGCTGGCGCCGCCGCTGCTGGACGCGCTGCGCGAGCGGCTCGACCGCGGCGAGCAGAGCCTGGTGCTGCTCAACCGCCGGGGTTACGCACCTGTCTTGCACTGCACGAACTGCGGCTGGAAAAGCGCGTGTCCGCATTGCAGCGCCTGGCGCGTCTTCCACAAGCTCGACCGCACCCTGCGCTGCCACCACTGCGGCATCACCGAGCGGGTGCCGCGCGCCTGCCCCGACTGCGGCGACCCGGACATCCAGCCCATGGGCCGTGGCACCGAGCGGCTGGAGGAGCAGCTCGCCGACTTGCTGCCGGGTGCTCGCATCGGCCGCATCGACGCCGACAGCACCCGCACCAAGGGCAGCCTGGAAACCCAGCTCGCCCAGGTCCATGCCGGCGAAGTCGATGTGCTGGTCGGCACGCAGATGGTCGCCAAGGGCCACGACTTCCGCCGCATGACGCTGGTGGCGGCGGTGCAGGCGGACGCGGCGCTGTTTTCCAGCGACTTCCGGGCGCCGGAGCGGCTGTTCTCGCTGCTGATGCAGGCGGGTGGGCGAGCGGGGCGGGATGCGGCGCTGGCCGGGCGCAGCGAGGTGTGGATCCAGACCTGGCACCCCGCGCATGCACTCTATGCGGCCTTGCGCCGGCACGACTACGAGGCGTTCGCCGCGTCGCAGCTCGCCGAGCGCGAATCTGCGGGCATGCCGCCGTTTTCGTTTCAGGCGCTGCTGCGCGCCGACGCCCGCACGCCCGAGGCGGCGCTGGCGTTTCTGGAGGCGGCTGCCCTGCAGGCCCAGCGGTTGCCGGGGGCGCAGGAGGTGCTGGTCTACCCGCCCGTGCCTGCGCCGATCCACCGGGTCGCCGATGTCGAGCGGGCGCAGATGCTGATCGAAGCGTCCGGGCGTGTCGCGCTGCACCGTTTGCTGGCGCAGTGGCTTCCGGGCTTGCAGGTGCTGTCTTCCGCGTCGGCCACGCGGGTGCTTCGGTGGGCATTGGACATGGACCCGCTCTCAATATAGAACAATTGATATTCACCCCCCCGGTTCTGTTGTCACATTTGGTTGCTGCGGGGTTTCCGTTGGCGCGGTTTTTGGTCACGATTGCTGTAAAACCCGGCGTCGGTCAAAACAACGCCGGAGCTGCTGGTTCACGGGGGTGAACACAGGAGCTGGATTCGTGGATCGACGTCGCAATGGGGAGGGTTGAACGTGGCAGTTCCGCAATGGGAAGTCAGATTGCGTCAGGTGGCCGAGCTGACCGAAATGGACTGTCAGTCCTGGGCCAGGCTCGAAGCCCGGTCGGCCGAGCCGAATGCGTTCATGTCGCCGCATTTCGTGCTGCCGGCACTGGCGCATCTGGATGCTGGCGCATCGGTGGTGCTGATGTGGATCGAGCGGTCGGCGGGTGGGTTGAAGGAGCTGGTGGGTGTGGGGGTGTTCCGGTGCAGTCTGGGCACGCGGTCCTTTCCGTGGCCGCACCTGACGGCGTACCAGTCCGAGCACACCTACCTGGGCGGGCTGCTGGTGGATGGTGATTCGGTTCGGCCTGTCGTGGAGGCGATCCATGCCTTCCTGTCTCGGCGCGGGTGTTTCTGGACCGGGCTGGAGCTACCGAAGGTTCACGTCGGCGGCCCGCTCGCGGAGGCCATCGGGGAGCTGTCGGCACAGCGCCGCCAGCCAGCGCGGCTGCTCGGCCCGCAGGAGCGGTCGATGCTGACGCTGGCGCAATGCGGCGAGGAATTGCTGCGCGACACCCTCGGCAAGAAGCTCAACGAGATCAACCGCTGCATGCGCCGTCTGGAAGAAATGGGCCAGGTCAGTTGGCACTGCCTGCGCGGTGGCATCCCGGCCGAGTCGATCGACGATTTCATGCGCCTGGAGCACCTGGGCTGGAAGGGCGAATCCGGTACCTCGATGCGCTCGACACCGGCTGGCGAAGCCTTTTTCCGCGACATGGTGGCGCGCTTCGATGGCGATGGTCACCGGGCGCTGTTCACCGAGTTGCGGATCGACGGGCGTGCGGTGGCGTCCACCTGCAACTTCGTGTCCGGCAACATGGGGTTCGCCTTCAAGGTCGGCTGGGATCCGGAGTTGCGCAAGCTCGGCCCCGGCATGCTCAACGAAGTCGAGTTCATCCGGCATGCCCGCAGCCATTGCTCCGACCTGAAATCCTTCGACAGCGGGGCGTCGGCCGACTCCTTCATCAACCGGCTCTGGCCTGATCGGCGCGCCCTCGGGCTGTTGCTGATGCCGGCGAGTCGCATGGCGTCTGTGGCACTGCTGGCGACACAGCGGCTGCGAGAATCCCGGCAAGCTCGGCGTCCGAGTGCAGAAATTGACGCAATAATCACACAAGTCAAAGCCTGATTTCTCTGCCAGAGCCACTCCGGTACCAGGTGACAACCTGCCTGTCCACTGTCTCTGCCTTCTTGCATGCACAACAACAATTCCCCGGTGCCGGGTCGTTTACCTGCTGTCGTCTTGGCCTGCGCCGGTGCTCCTGAGGGGGATCTCAACGTCGTGCGCTCACTGGGCGAGCAGGGCGTTCCGGTGGTCGTGGTCGGTGAGTACGCCGATCCACCCTCGCGGTACTCGCGCCACTGTGTCGAATTTGTGCAGGTGCCGGATTTCACCAGACATCCGCAGGCACTGCTGGCCGCACTGGCCGATCTGGCCCGGCGCCACGGTGGGCCGCTGCCGGTGTTTCCTTCGGCCGATCCGGATCTTGCCGTGCTGAGCCAACTCCGTGAAACGGCCCATCTGCCTGTGCGCTGGACGGTGGCCGAGCCGTCGCTGGTGTTCACGCTGATGGACAAGCGCGCGTTCAGCGCACTGGCAACCCGCTGCGCGCTGCCCGTGCCGCAGACGTTCACGCCGACGACGCTGGACGAGGTGGAGCGTATCGCCGATGTGCTCACCTACCCCGCCATTGTCAAACCGGCACTGCCGACCGCCTGGAAACAGCCGGAGTTGCCGCGCGAGATCCGCATGGCCAAGGCCATCGTGCTGTCCTCACGCGACGAGCTGATGCGGGTTTGCCGCCTCCTCGTGTCTGGGGGGCTGGCGCTGATCCTGCAAGAGTACGTGCCGGGCGATGACACCGCCCACTACGACGTACACGCGTTCATCGACCAACAGGGCGTGGCCCGCGCGACCTTCTGCGGACGCAAGTGGCGCATCCAGCCGCCGCACGTCGGCAGTGGCTGCTATGTCGAGAGCCTGCACGAGCCGGCTCTGGAGGCGATGACCGTGGACATCCTGCGCCGGTTGAACTACCACGGCATCGCCAACCTCAACTTCAAGCGCCACAGCGTCACCGGCGAGTTCAAGCTGCTGGAGATCAACGCGCGGGTGAGCCAGTGGACGATCCTCACCACGCGCTCTGGCGTCAACCTGCCGTGGATGGCCTACCGCGACGTTTGCGGTCTGGCGCCAGAGCCCCCGCTACCGCGCCGCGCCGGACTCTGGTACGTCAGTGGCAAGAGCGACTTCCGCGCCATCCGTGGCTATGTGCGCGAGGGCCTCTGGACCTGGGGCGGCTACCTGCGCTCGCTGCTGAAGCGGCCGATGGTCTTCCAGGTGCTGAGCCTGCGCGACCTTGGTCCGGCGCTGCACCTGACCGTCCACTGGATTGCGGAGAAAATGCGCCTGCGGTCATCTTCCTGACCGCCCAGGAATCAGGAATCAGGAATCGAGATGTCTGCTGCCCTTGCGCTTGCCCCAGTGCTGCAACTGGCTGTGGTCGGGGCTGGCCCGGTCGGGCTGGCGCTGGCGCTGTCTGCGGCGCGACGCCTGCCCGCTGCACGGGTCTGTGTCTATGACCAGCTACCCGTTGCCCACGATGTCAGCGGCGATCCGCGTACGCTGGCCTTGTCGCAGGGCAGCGTGCTGGCACTGCAGCGGCTGGGTGTATGGGCGGCGATGGTGGAGCGGGCCGAGCCGATCCAGGCCGTACACGTTTCGCAGCAGCAGCCCGGCTTGCTCGATCTGCTGGGCCGTGCGTCTGCACCTGAGCTGCTGATCCGGGCCGTGGACGAAGGTGTGCCGCAGCTCGGCGCGGTGCTGCCCTATGGCGCGCTGGCGGCGCCGATGCGGGCGGCGTGGCTGGCAGCCTGCGCGCGGGAGCCGCAGCGGCTGTCCGCATGCTGGGGCCGCGCGGTGCGCGGAGTGCGTACGGTGCCGGACGGAGTCGAGATCGATGTGGGTGACCCTGGCGGCGGTACAGGCGCGGGCGCGGGCGGCGCGCTGGTCGAATCACACCATCTGGCAGTGATCGCCGAGGGCGGTGTGTTTGCCGAGCAGGCGCGCAAGGCCGTGACCCACGACTACGGCCAGACCGCCTGGGTCGGCACGGTCGGGCTGGAGGGCGGCGAGGCCGGGGTCGCCCATGAACGCTTCACGCCGCAAGGCCCGGTGGCGCTGCTGCCCTTGCCCGGCACGGTATTGGCCGACGACGGTCGTGCGGTGCGCCGGCGCGCGGCGCTGGTGTGGTGTGTCGATCGACAAGACGATGCGGTGGCCGGGTTGACCGAGGCGCAGCGGCTGGCGGTGCTGACCCACCTGCTGCCGGCGCGGGTGGGGCGGTTGGTGTCGATCAGCCCGCTCAAGCATTTCGCGCTCGGGCTCAACGCCGAGCGAACGCTGGTGCAGGGCCGCACGGTGCGCATCGGCAACGCTGCGCAGACGCTGCACCCCGTCGCTGGCCAGGGCCTGAATCTGGGGTTGCGCGACGCCCACGAACTCGTGACCCAGCTCGCCCGCAGCAGCGATGTGGACCAGGCACTGCGCCGGGTCGAATGGCAGCGCGCGCCAGACCGCTGGGCCATGATTGCCGCCACCGACTTTCTGGCGCGCAGCTTCACCTGGCCGTGGCCGGGGCTGAGCACGCTGCGCGGGGCCGGACTGGCGGTGCTGGGGCAGGTGGGTCCGCTGAAGTCGTTGCTGGCACGTCGGATGATGTTTGGCGGGCGTTGATCGGCCTGCGCAAGATGACCGTGCGGATTGCGCGCGCGGTCGTCCAGCCCCCCTGTTGACGGGGAGGGGGAGCTGTCCGGGAGGTGTCCCGATCCGCTAAAAACGAGGCTGAGTTCCCTGAATCTCCAGCCAACGCCTTTTAGAGCGGACCCTCTCCCACCATGAACGCTGCTGTCCATACCCCTTCGCAACGCCCTGCGGTTGTCCTCGCCTGCCTCGGTGCCCAAGGGGCCGATCTGAATCTCGTGCGTTCACTGGGCGAGGAGGGCGTACCCGTGATCGTCATCGGCGAGTACGAGTTTCCGCCATCGGGCTACTCGCGCTACTGCATCGAATACATCTGTGCCCGCGACTTCACGCGCCGACCCGAGCACCTGCTGCGTGTGCTGCGCGAGCTGCGCGTGCGCCACGGCCAGGCGCTGCCGGTTTTCCCCACGGCCGACACCGATCTGCGTGCGCTGGTCTCGCTGCATGCCGATCTGGTCGGTACCGCGCTGTGGGTGTCGGCCACGCCCGATGCCATCCACCGCATGGTGGACAAGCGCCGCTTTGCCGCGCTGGCCCAGATGCTGCGCCTGCCCGTGCCGGCCACGCACGCACCGCGCACGCTCGAAGAGGTCGAGGCCCTGAGCCGTGTGGTGGATTACCCGGTCGTGCTCAAGCCCGCGCACCCGACGGCCTGGAAACGTCCCGGACTGGATCCCTTGATCGCCCGCGCCAAGGCGCTGGTGATCGACGAGCCGGACGAGTTGATGCGGGTGTGCTGCCGCATCGCACCGCACGGGCTGGACATCATCGTGCAGGACTACGTGCCCGGCAGCGACGATCTGCACTACAGCGTACACGCCTGGATCAACCGCGGCGGCGTGGTCGAGCGGGTGGCAACGACCCGCAAGTGGCGCACCTTCCCGGTCCAGGTTGGCACCGGCTGCCATGTCGAGACCGTTTCGGTGCCTGACCTCGAAGCCGAGGCCACGGACATCCTTGCACTGCTGAAGCTGCGCGGCATGGTCGTGATGAACTTCAAGCGCGATGCCTGCACGGGCCAGTTCATGCTGCTGGAGGTCAACCCGCGCCTGAGCTGCAACAGCCTGCTGTTGACACGCGCTGGCTTCAACCTGCCTTGGCTGGTCTACAGCGAGACTTGTGGTCGTCCGGTGAGTGCGCCGGTCGCGTGGCGTGTCGGCGTGCGCTACCTGAGTGCCAAGGCGGACTTCCTGGCCTTCCGCACCCTGGCCCGCGGAGGCCGGATGGGCTGGGGCGAGTACCTGCGCTCGGTGCTGCGGCCGGGCATGGTCTACCGGGCGCTCGACCTGGGTGACATGGGTCCGCCAGTGCAGATGGCCGCCGACTGGCTTGCGCGCAAGTGCAAGGGCAGCGGCCGCTGGGTGCGCAGCCAGTTGGGCCTGAATGCGGTCTGATCAAAGCCGCCGGTGCTGCAGCGCCGGCAGTTGCTGGCGCACACGGGCCAGCAGTGCCGGATCCAGCTCGGCCACCACGACACCCGCACCTTCCTCCTGTACCGCCAGCACCGTGCCCCACGGGTCGATCACCATCGAATGCCCCCAGGTGCGCCGGCCGTTTTCATGCTGCCCGCCTTGGGCGCTGGCGATGACGTAGCACTGGTTTTCCACCGCCCGCGCCCGCAGCAGCAGCTCCCAATGCGCTTGCCCGGTCGGCCAGGTGAAGGCGGCTGGCAACCGCAGGTCGTAGCAGACCGACAACCCCACCCGGTGGGCTGCACCGTCGCGTGCCACCGCGTCGAACGCCACGGGCGACACACCCGGCCGCAGCGTGGCGGCTTCGTAGTAGCCGCGCTCGCCGTCGTCGTAGCGGAACAGGTGGATCTTGTCATAGCGGGCGGCAAGCGCACCGTCCGGTCCGTGGACCAGCGAAGTGTTGGCGGCATGGTCGGGGTCACCGTCCAGCGCCATGGGCAGCGTGCCGCCAACCAGCCACAGCCCGTGCGTGCGGGCCAGGCCGGACAGCGTGGCCTGGATCCGACCTTGGCCGGGTGGCTCGGCGATGGCGAGTTTGTCCCGGTCCTGCAAGCCCATCAGGCAGAAGTATTCGGGCAGCACGACCAGCTCGGCCCCCTGCTGCGCGGCTTGGGCGACGAGTTCCGCGGCGCGGGCGAGGTTGTCGTTGACCCTGGGGGTCGAGACCATCTGAACAGCGGCGACTTTCATGGGGATGGATCCTTTCGGGGCAAGGGGTGGGCGTCGCGGGTGCGATCGACGGGCGTGACCAGGGGCGTGTCCCAGCGACCAGTGACGTGGAACTCGCGGGTGGCGGCTTCGGCGAGCGGGCGTTGCAGGAACCACTGCGTCACCAGCGTGCCCAGCCCCACCGCCGGATTGATCACGGCATAGGCCAGCGAAGCCGCCCCAGCGTTGAAGTCAGGCACCACCCAGACGCGCAGATCCTGTGTCTCGCTGGTCAGGCTGGCGCTGCCTTCGGCGAGCACCATGGCCTGCACGCCGCGCATACGCAGGTTGTGCGTGCTGGCCTGACCGCTGCGGATTTGAACATCGCCGTCGATGTGGTCGAAGCTGAAACCCTTCTGGTAGAGATCTCGGAAGTCGAGCGACAGGCGGCGTGGCAGCGATTGCAGGTTGAGCACGCCCAGCAGTCGACCGGCGCCACCAGGGTCGGCCTGCAGCAACTGGCCGCTGTCGAGACTGAGCCGCACGGTGCCGCTGAGCTGCTCCAGCGTGAGCGCCGTCGGTGGACCGGGCCAGCGGAGCTGCCCGCCGATGTGGCCCCGCGCGCCGCGCAGCGCACCTGCCCAGCCCAGTTGATCGAGCCATTGCCCGCTGTCGTCCACGTCCAGCCGGAACGTCAAGCGGCTGGCGCCGGTACCAGCGGGCGCATCCCGGTCGACCGGATCCCACCGCCCCGTTGCGGTGAGCCTGGCCTCGGGCCGTGTGAGCGAGAGCTGCTGCAATTGCCACTCCTCGGTCGCGGTCGTGGCCATGGCGGGCAGACGGGCTGCCACCACGGGTGCGCCCTGCAGTTCGAGCCGCCCGATGGGCCGACCGTCCAAGGTGAGCGCGTCCACCACCACGTCGAGGGCGGGCAGCGGTGCCGTTGGGGACGCCGTCTCGGTGGTGTGCGGGTGGTCGGGACTGGCCAGCGGATCGGTGGGCAGCGGCAGCGCCAATCGGCTGAGCCGCGCCTGCACGGTGGCCGGCGCCCGCGGCGCCGCCGGCTGCAGCATCACCCGGCCGACGAGCTGGTCGGCCTCGATGGTGCCGCTCCAGGCCGTGGGCATGCCGGTCTGCTGGAGCTGGGCGTTCAAGCCGGTCAGTCGGTGGCCGTGCAGCGTGAGGTCGGCCACCCGCAGGCGTACCTGGCTTAACACCGCGGCCAGATCATCGCCCGCAGCGGCGGTGCCCGAGGTCGGCAGGTGTCCGGCCTGCGCTGCCTGCTGCAGCCAGACCTGCCACTCGTCCAGCGACAGCCGTGGCAGCACGATGCTGGCGCCGAGTCCGCGCTCCGGCCAGGGCTGGCCATCGGCCGCGCCGACCTGCACCTGTCCGCCCAGCAGGCGCCCGGCGTGTTCGCTGTCGAACAGGAGCCGGGTGTGCAGCAGGGGAGCCGCGGGCGTGCCGGCGTCGATCTGCAGCAAGGTGGGCGCCGACGGGGTAGCAGGGGCCTGTGGTTCGAGGCGCACGCGCAGTGGCTGGGCCTGTGCCGCCGTCTTGCGCAGTGGTACGGGCAGGCGGCTGGCGAAACCGACGAGATCGCTGTCCACCTGCACGGTCGGGCCGCCGGGGGTCAGGTCGAGCTGGAGCCGGTAGTCCGCCTGTCCGTCGAACTGGTGCGCCAGCCGGGCGACGGGTTCGACCGTGTCGAGCGTGCGCAGGCCCTGTGCGGTCGCGCGGCCGTGGCCGGCGAAGCGCAGCACGCCGCCATCGTCCAAGTGTCCCTCGAAGGCGAGTGGACCGCCAGCCACCTGTGCGCGGCCCTGCGTGAGCCGAAAGCTGTGTTCAGTGAAGTCGAGCCGCGCCTGCACGCTGTCGAGCGCCGGGGTGTCCGGGCGCATCTGCAACCGCGTGTCGGCCAGATCGACGCGGCCCTGCACGGTGGTGTCCCGGGCCTGCTGCAGCGGGATGGCGAGCTGCAGTTCCAGCCGGGTTCGGCCATCGCCCTGGGCGGGCGTGAACGCATGGTCGAGCCAACCGTCGATCGGGCTGGCGCGCAGGAACTGCAGCGCATCTGCAGTCGAGCCTTGGCCTCGGCCACGCAAACGCAGCACGGGGGCATGGGCAAGGCTGTCGATGCCGCCCTCGATGTCGGTCAGTGCGAAATCCCCGCTGCCGGTCTGGCCGAGCCGGGTGTGGATCTGCATCAGCCGCAATTGCTGGCCATCGATGACCAGCTGGCCTGTGCCTTGGGTGTAACGTGGCCAGGTGCTGCCCGGTACGGCGTCGAACGTGACCTGCTCGAAGCGGCCGCCGATGGCAAATTCGCCTTGTCCCGGCGCCGTGTAGGGGAAGTCGAGCACCGGGCCGCGGACCCGCGCGCGGATGTCGTGCGCTGAGCCAGCCAGCACCGCGTCGCGTACATAGTCGCGCACCGAGGTGGCGATGCCCAGCGGCAGGTAGCGGTGGATGCGGTCGGCGCGGACCTGGTGGACGGTGGCCTCCAGGTCCAGCTCGCCGGGCAGCCAGCCGTTGCGGCCGAAGGTGGGGCCGGCAGGGGGACCGCTGCGCCAGTGGCCGGAGAACGCGCCGTCGCCATCGGCCGTGGCAAAGACCGCGCGGCGTACCTCGACGTCGATGGCCGGTCGCGCGCCCGGCGCAGCGGTTCTGGTGCGGCGCAGACTCCAGCGCACATCGGCCTGCAGCTGATCGAGCGCGACGCGGGGTTGCTCGAACACGCCAGGGAAATCCAGCTCGCCCTGCGTGATGCGCAGATCGGCTTGTCCACCGAGTTCGGTGGCGTCGAAGCGCACCCGGCCGCCGCGCAGGCCCGGCCGTCCCGGCGTGGCGGTGGAGGTGAGGGCGGCAGTGACCGGTGCGGCGGCCAGACTCAGTGCGTCTGCATCGCCGCGGGCGCGCCAGTGCTCGGGGCGCTCCACGTCGCCGGTCCACTCGTAGGCAAGCTGGCGCACCTGGCCGCGCGGGTGGGTGGCGTCCAGCAGCCGCCGCATCGCCCCGGCCAGCGGCACATGCGCTGCGGATTGCGCCAGCAGCCCCAGATCGATCAGCGAGGCTTTGACGGTGCCGCCAGTCCAGGCGCCGGGGGCACCGTGCAAGGTCAGCTCCAGATCGGTGGCCGGCCACAGGCTGGGGTCGGGCGCGGCGGCGGTGGCCGTGGCATCGGCGGGGGGCTGTGACTGGAACGAGAGCTGGTGCGCTTTCACCACGCTGCCCTGGTCGTTGTGGCGCACTTCGAGCCGCCCGGCAATGCGCCGCAGCGCCACCGGTGGCAGCCCCTTGGCCACCCGCAGCGTGACTGCCTGCAGTTGCAGATCGGCGGTGGCTCCCGCCAGGCGTCCCTGTGCCACCTCGATGCGCGTGGCGAGCCGGCCGCGGCCTTCCAGCAGGTCGAAGGGCAGATCGACATGGCGGCGCAACTGGCTCACATCGACCAGCGGCCAATCGGCTTGCACGACACCTGCCCACTGGCGCCAGTCACCGGGGTGCTGCAGCCCTGACATCGACAGCAGTGCCCGCAGCGGTCGAGCCATTTCCGCGCTGGCGGTGAAGCGGCTGCCCCAGCCCTCGGGCGGCGTGGCGCTCAGGCGCAGCACATGCCGGCCCAGCGGATTGCGCAGGTCCAGATCGACGCCGGTCAACACCAGTGGCTCCGTGCCGCGTTGTTCGTCCTGCCACGACAGGCTGGCCCCGCGCAGGCGGATCTCGGACTGGCTGAAGAGCCAGTCGGCCACGCGCCCGTCCCCATCGACTGTGTCGGTGCGCTCCAGCGGCAGGCCGGCGAGGAAGACCTGTCCGCGCGGGTCGCAGCGCAGGGCGAGGTGCAGGGTGTCGAATTCCAGCCGTTGCACATGCGGCAACCAGCGCGTGGGCGAGCGCGGCAGCAGCGAACCCGGCGTGAGCACCGCCTCGACCTTGGCCAGACGCAATGTCTCCTGCCCACGCGCATCGACCACGCGCAGGTCGCGCAGCGTCACCACCGGTGCCCAGGCATCGCCTGTGACCTGCAGCGTGCCGAGTGTCACGTCCAGTCCCAGCGCGTGGCTCGCCCATGCTTCCAGCTCAGGTTTCCAGCGGTCCAGGCGCGGCAAAATCCCCCACTGGAGGATCATCCACGCGGCCAGCGTCAGCGCGGCCAGTGCGGCCATGCTCCAGAATGCAACGCGCAGCAGTACTCCGCCGGCACGCCGGCACCAGTGCAGCAGATCGGATGACCAGGGAATCACAGGCATGAATGCAGCCGAACCAGGCGCCGGCGAATTGAACACAGAGAAGCTAGCACAGACCCGAAAGAATGCCATGCAGACCTCGTCCGAGACGGGAGTGCGTCCTGCCACTGCCGACCACAGCCGGTATGTGCAGCGGGTGCGCCGGGTGCGCAGGGCCGATCTGGCGCTGCTGACGGCCGGGCCGCCGACACGGGCGTCCATGCAGGCCACGCTCGACGCCTGGCTGGTGCGCGGCCGGACGCTGGCCTCGGCGCTGCGCCTGACGCGGCAGTTGGTGATGGAGCGGCTGGTGGTGCTCGACGTAGAGGCGCAGGCCGATGTCGAGGTGGTCACCCGCGCGATGACCGAGCTGGCCGAGGTGACGCTCGAAGCCGCACTGGCCGCCGCCCGGGCCGAGCAGGACGCCTTGCACGGCGCACCCCACACGGCAGAGGGTGCGCCGATCGAGTTCTGGATCATCGGCATGGGCAAGCTTGGCGCACGCGAGCTGAACGTGTCCTCCGACATCGACCTCGTCTATGTCTACGAGGAAGACGGCCAGACCAGCGGTCGCTCCGGCGGTGGGGGCGCCATTTCGGCCCACGAATACTTCTCGCTGGTGGCCCGCTCGCTGCGGGCGCTGATTGGCGATGTGACCGAGGACGGTTTCGTCTTCCGTGTTGACTTGGCGCTGCGGCCCAACGGCAACTCCGGTCCGCCGGTGGTGAGCCTGGCGATGCTGGAGGAGTATTTCCTGGTGCAGGGCCGCGAGTGGGAACGCTTTGCGTGGCTGAAGAGCCGGGTCGTGGTGCCGCGGGCCGCTGTCGTGTCCGGTCGGGCGCGGGCCTTGCGCGATGTGGTGACGCCGTTCGTGTACCGGCGCTACCTCGACTACGGCGTGTTCGAGGGCCTGCGCCAGCTCCATCAGAAGGTGCGCGACGAAGCCAACCGCCGCGCCGCCGGCCGCCCCGAACGCGCCAACGATGTCAAGCTCTCGCGCGGTGGCATCCGCGAGATCGAGTTCATCGTGCAGTTGCTGCAGGTGGTGCGCGGCGGGCAGTTCCCCGAGATCCGTACCCGCCCGACGCCCAAGGCGCTGCAGCGGCTGGCCGGGGTTGGTCTGATTCCGCTGGAGACGGCCGACAAGCTGGCGGCGGCCTACACCTTCCTGCGCCGGGTCGAACACCGCATCCAGTACCTCGACGACCAGCAGACGCACCTGCTGCCCACGGTGGACGCCGACCTGCGCTGGATCGCCGCCTCGATGGGGCTGGCGGCCTGCACCGCCGACACCTGCGAACTGCTCGACACGCTGTGTACCCACCGCGAGCTGGTGGCCACCGAGTTCGACGCGCTGCTGCACG
>JBEEMX010000094.1:0-21422 GCA_041192465.1 Pseudomonadota bacterium
CCTGGGCGATGGGCGTGGCGGCGGCGGCCGGCTCGTTCGGGCAGTTCCTGATGGTGCCGGTCGAGAACTGGCTGATCGGGCACCTCGGCTGGCAGCAGGCGCTGGTGCTGCTGGGCTGCGCGGTGCTGGTCATCATTCCGCTGGCGTGGGGCCTGCGCGAGCCGCAATTGCCGGGCGGCCCGACGCGCCCGCAGCAGAGCATCGGCTCCGCGCTGCGCGAGGCGATGGGCTACCGCAGCTTCCAGTTGCTGATGGCGGGTTACTTCGTCTGCGGCTTCCAGGTGGTGTTCATCGGCGTCCACATGCCCAGCTACCTGAAGGACCACGGCATGGCGCCCGAGGTGGCCACGACGGCGCTGGCGCTGATCGGCCTGTTCAACGTGGTCGGCACCTACGCGGCCGGCTCGCTCGGCCAGCGCATGGCCAAGCGGCACATCCTGTCGGCCATCTATTTCTTGCGCTCCGTGGTGATCCTCGCCTTCCTGGCTGCGCCGCTGACACCCATGAGCGTCTACGTGTTCGCCGCCGTCATGGGCGTGCTGTGGCTGTCCACGGTGCCGCCGACCAACGCGGTGGTGGCGCAGATTTTCGGGGTGCAGTACCTGTCGATGCTGGGTGGCTTCGTGTTCCTGAGCCACCAGATCGGCTCGTTCCTGGGCGTGTGGCTGGGTGGATTCCTGTATGACCGCACGGGCAGCTACGACGTCGTGTGGGGCATCGCCGTGGCGCTGGGCGTGTTCGCCGCAATGGTGAACCTGCCAGTGCGCGAAACCGCCATCGCCCGGCCGATGGCCCAACCGGCATGAGACGGACCGCGCGCCACGCAGTGGTCGGCGCCGTGGCAGCGGTGGCGCTTGGGCTGGTGTTTGCGGCCTACCTGCAACCGGGGCTGATCGTCGATCTGGGCAACCGCCTGTGGAGCTGTTTCTGAACGCCTCGGCCTGGATCGTTCGCCACGCCGGACTGATCCCCGGCCTGACCAGCCATGCCCGAGTCCTGGACCTGGCCTGCGGTCAGGGTCGGCATGTGCGCTTGCTGGCCGCGCTCGGTGCGCAGGTCACGGCGGTGGACCGGGACGCCGCCGCACTGGACACCCTGCGCGGCGTGGCGGCCGAGGTGGTCGTGGCCGACCTCGAAGCAGCACCATGGCCACTGGACGGGCGGACCTTCGACGCCGTCATCGTCACGAACTACCTGTGGCGCCCGCTGCTGCCCAGGATCGTGGCCAGTGTCGCGCCCGGCGGCGTGCTGCTCTACGAAACCTTCGCCCACGGCAACGCCAGCGTGGGCAAGCCGTCGCGCCCGGACTTCCTGCTGCAACCGGGCGAGTTACTCGATGCGGTGCGCCCGGCGCTGCGCGTCATCGCCTACGAGGACGGCTTCCTCGACACCCCTGCACGCTTCGTGCAGCGCATCGCCGCCGTGCGCCTGGCACCAGCCGATGCGTCAGCCAACCCGGTGCGGTGGCCGTTGCACGCCAGTTAGAATCCCGAGACCACAAGGACTATTTCACATGAACCCGATCATTGGCAGCATCGTCGCACTCGTCACGCCGATGCATGAAGACGGCAGCGTGGACTACCCCAGCCTGCGCCGCCTGATCGACTGGCACATCGCCGAAGGCACCGCCTGCATCGGCGTCGTCGGCACCACCGGCGAGTCCCCCACCGTGTCGGTGGAAGAGCACTGCGAGATCATCCGCGTCGCCGTCGAGCAGACCGCCGGCCGCGTGCCCGTGATGGCCGGCGCGGGCGGCAACTCGACCCGCGAGGCCATCGCGCTGTCGAAGTTCGCCAAGGAAGTTGGCGCCGACTGCACGCTGAGCGTCGTGCCCTACTACAACAAGCCTTCGCAGGAAGGCATGTTCCAGCACTTCAAGGCCATCACCGAAGCCGTGGACATCCCCGTGATGCTCTACAACGTGCCCGGTCGGACCGTTGCGGACATGCTGCCCGAGACGGCGCTGCGCCTGGCGAAGCTGCCCGGCGTGATCGGCATCAAGGAAGCGACCGGCAACATCGAGCGCGCCTGCTGGCTGGTCAAGCACGCGCCCGAAGGCTTCGGCGTCTACTCCGGCGACGACGGCACGGCCGTTGCGCTGATGCTGATGGGCGGTCAGGGCAACGTGAGCGTCACCGCCAACATCGCACCGCGCGCCATGGCCGACCTGTGCGCCGCGGCCGTCGCGGGTGACGCAAAGACGGCCCGTGCGATCCACTTCAAGCTGCTCTCGCTGAACAAGCTGCTGTTCTCTGAACCCAACCCGGTGCCAGTCAAGTGGGCCATGCAGCGCATGGGCCTGTGCGGCGGCGCGTTGCGTCTGCCGATGGTGCCGATGTCCGACAGCCTGATCCAGCCCCTTGAAGGCGCGCTGCGCGAAGCCGGTCTGCTCTGAGATGAAAAGTCACCTGATGTCACTGCGCCACCCCGCCCGCACCACGCTGGCCGCCACCCTGCTCGCCTGCGGCCTGGGCGCCTGCACGACCGTGACGGACTCGTTCACGTCGGGCAAGATCGACTACCGCTCGTCCGCCGCCACCCCGGCGCCGACACTGCAAGTCCCCCCGGATCTGACCCAGTTGTCCAACGATCCACGCTACCAGCCGCCGGTCGGTGGCGCGGTCAGCGCCAACGCGATGCAGGCCGCCGAGTCCGTAGCTCCGGCCGGTGCGCCAACTGCAACGCCGCGGGCCGGTGACGAAGTGCGCATCGAACGCACCGGCAACCAGCGCTGGCTCGTGGTGCGCCAGACGCCGGACCAGCTCTGGGGGACGCTGCGCACGTTCTGGCAAGACAACGGCTTCACGCTGACCACCGATACGCCCCAGGTCGGCGTGATGGAAACCGACTGGACCGAAAACCGCGCCAAGCTGCCCAACGACATCATCAGCCGCACCGTCGGCAAGGTGTTCGACAAGCTGCGTGACACCGGCGAACGTGACCGCTACCGCACACGGGTCGAGCGCAATGGTCCGGTCACCGAGATCTACATCAGCCACCGCGGGATCGAGCAGGTCGGATCCGTCGAGCGCACGGGCGAATCGCTGCGCTGGCAAGGCCGGCCCGGTGATCCTGGGCTTGAGGCTGAAATGCTGGCGCGGCTGATGCTTCGGTTGTCGGGTTCCGATGATGAAACCAAGTCGGGTGACGCCAAGGCCGTTGACGCGGCGGCGCGTTCAGTGGGCGCCACACCGTCAACACCCGCTCGGGCGCGGTTGTTGGGACAGTCGGCCGGTGCAGCGTTGCAGATTGACGACAATCTGGAGCGCAGCTGGCGCCGTGTCGGGCTGGCCTTGGACCGCAGTGGCTTCACCGTCGAGGAACGCGACCGCGCACAGAGCACTTACCTTGTGCGCTACGTCGATCCGAAGCTGGCCGGCCAGGGAGAGCCAGGATTTTTCTCGCGGGTATTCGGCGGCGCCCGCAAGGAAGATCTGCAAGGCACGCGCTATCGCCTGAAATTGACCTCGGACAACAGCACCTCCAGCGCAGTGTCCATACTCGATGACAAGGGCGCGGCGGCCAAGGATGATGGCGCGCGCAATATCGTCCAGTTACTCGTCAACGAGTTACGCTGAGGTTTCACGCTCATATTCGGATAAAAAAAGCCGCCCGGAGGCGGCTTTTTCATGTGCGGACGGTTGCTTACTTGGAAGCAGCAGCGTCAACAGCGGCCGAAGCGGCACCAGCCACGGCAGCAGCAGCGCCAGAAGCGGCATCAGCCACGCTGGCAGCAGCCGAAGCGGCAGCGTCAACCATGGCCGAAGCGGCCGGAGCAGCCATCGAAGCAGCGGCATCAACAGCCGGGGCGGCGACAGCAGCAACTTCTTCCTTCTTGCCACAGGCGGCCAGTGCAACAGCGGCGATCACGGCGGCCATCAGGAGCGACTTGTTCATGCTTTATTCCTCAGTCAAAGAGTCTAACAATTACCGGTAATTGACGGCCTCTCTGACGAGTTGCTTAGCCAGTAGCAAGCATCCAGTCATCAAGCGCCTTCACGGGAATGAAAAGCTCGAGCATTTCCATACCCAGCCTTCCATTATACATAACGAAACCATCACGGCTTCTTACGGTCCCCGACTTGACCTCAAGCACCAGACCGCTCACGGCCGTCTTGTAGAACGGCGCGGTCAGGCTCCTATGCGGCAATCATGCTAACGCGCCGAACTGTGCATTCTGGCTTTCTCGCTTGTGCGTCACCAGAAAGTGTGTCATTCATGCGACGTAAGCGGATGAACCCAACCGTCGTCACACCACTGCTCCAGCAGCCCACGCACTGCACCGCTGGCTGCCAACAAAATCGTTGCATCCAGACGACGTGCATCCGCCAGCTGCCTCAGCACCAGTGCATCGTCCCCGGCAGCATGCCAGGAATCACCGTTCATGAAGACATGGGACTCGTCATAGAGCATGCAGCTGCGCGCATCGAGCACCACTCCGCAATCGGCCGGCAGCGGCTCGCCGAAGTCAAAACTCACAGTCGGCTTCGGCTCACTCAGGTACTCACCCAGCGCCCGCTCCAGCGCACCAGCCTCCTCCATCACACGCCGCAGACCGTCCGCAGCGAAGCGCACGAGGTCGGCCGGAATGCGCCCGGGTTCAGCCGTGGCTGGTTGCCCCGGATCCGCGTAAACGACCGGGCGGACACCTTCGTCGCCTTCGTCCTCCACGGCGTCGGCCAGGCGCAGCAAGGTCTCACGCGCCAGCTCGGAGCGCAGCGGGGAGCGGAAACCGACCGAACACGTCATGCATTCGCCGCCAACCGCATCACCGTCATGTGCCCAGCCAGGCGGCAGATAGAGCATGTCGCCGGGCGAGAGCACCCACTCCTGGACCAGGAACACATCGTAGGAATCGAAATGCGGCCCGACGCCGCCCCCTTCCGCTGCCCAGGAAATCATCAGATCGTCCAGCCGGGCCTGCGGAATGAAGCGGAACTGCGCCAGCATGGCTTGCGCGCTCGGCAGGTGCTGATCCAGCCCTTGCACGAGCACGGTCCAGTCCGGCTGCTTCAGCGGCGGCAGGCGACGCCGCTGAAGCGGACCACGTTCGAGCTGCCAGACCTCGTCGGCGCCACGGCCGCGGCGCGTCACGAGACGGGATTCGACCTCCTCGCCCTCGGCCAGCTTGAACAGCTCCGCGCGCGTCAGTGGCGGCTGCACAGCCGGCAGGGCCTGGCGCACCAGCAGCGGTGCGCGCTGCCAGTGTTGCTGCATGAAGTCGGACGGACTCAGACCACCCAGCAGCACAGCGGGTTGGTCGAGCGAAGGGACGGCAACATCGGGGTGCTGCCGCAGCGGGAGGCCGGAAAGTGGATTCATTCCCATATTGTGCCGGCCCAAGAGCCGCATCTCGCGGGCGCGCGCGCATGAGATGATGTCGCCATGCAAATCTCAGCCCCTTGTGTCGTCAGCCTGACCTGGCGACTCGAAGACGCCCACGGCCAATTGATCGATGATCTTGGCGATCCGGTCGAGTTCTATTTCGGTGGCGACGACCTGTTCGCCAAGGTCGAAGAAGTCCTCACCGGCCAGGGTGTCGGATACCAGAACACCCTCCACCTCGAACCCGAGCACGCCTTCGGTGAATACCACGCCGAGCTGGTGTTCTTCGAAGAACGCACCATCTTCCCGGACGAGGTGTCCCCCGGCATGCAGTTCGAGGGACCACCGCCCGGCAGCGCCACCCCCGACATGCCCGCCGACGTGATCTACACCGTCACTGAGGTCTACGACACCCACGTCGTGCTGGACGGCAACCACCCGCTGGCCGGCGTGGCGCTGGTGCTGCAACTGGAGGTCCGCGGCGTGCGCGAGGCCACTGAAGCCGAGATCGCCCAGGGCAGCGTCGGCGACGGTGCGGGCGAAGGGGGTCTGTTCAGCGTGGTGCCACCCGGAACCACCCTGCACTGACTGGCCCTGCCCGGTTCACACCACGCGCTCAGGCGGGTGCGCTGGTCACACCGGTCGAACCGAATCCACCCACACCCCGCTCGCTGCTGGCCGCGAACTCGTCCACGACGACCAGCCTCGGCCGCAGGATCGGCACGAACAGCATCTGCGCAATGCGGTCTCCTGGCTGGATCACGATCGGTTCACCCGCCGGATTGCGGTTCCAGACGCTCACGTAGCACCCGAGCGCGGCACGATCACGGCGCAGAAGCCCGCGCTGTTCATGTGCAGCGCCAGTCCGGTGGAAATGAGCTGGGCAGGCGCCTGCGGATGGATCTCCAGCGGCGCATCCAGACACGCGATCAGGTCGATGCCCGCCGCCTGCTCGCTCTGGTAGCGCGGCAGCCCCCAGGTCTGCAGCCGTGCATCCAGCACCTTGACTTCGACATCCGGCCCGAACACCGCTCAGGCTCCGATGGCGAGTGCAGCGATGCCGGCGCGGGCGACCTGCGCATCTTCGCTGGACTTGACGCCGCTGACCCCCACAGCGCCGACACAGACACCCTGCACCAGGATCGGCACGCCACCTTCCAGCAAGCCCGCCACCGCCGGCACGCTCAGGAACGAGACCCGGCCCTGGTTGATCATCTCTTCATAGACCCGCGACTCGCGCTGGCCGAGGGCGGCGGTGTGGGCCTTGGCAGGTGCGATGTGGGCCGACAGAGGAGCAGCACCATCCAGGCGCTGCAACCACAGCAGATGCCCACCGTCATCGACGATCGCGATCGTCACGGCCCACTGGTTGCGTGCGGCTTCGGCTTCAGCGGCCTGGGCGATGCGGCGGGTGTCGTCCAGCGTCAATACGGGCTTGGTCTTCATGGGAATGGTCCTGTCGAGAAAAGGCGAAACCCCGCACTTTACCTTCGCCGCGCCGGTCTTCACCAGCGCGCGCTGGCTCAGTATTCACCGCCGTAGCTGCCCGGCGCCAGATTCTCGAACTTGGTCAGCGGTTTCATGAAGGCGAGCTTCACCGTGCCGACCGGGCCGTTTCGCTGCTTGCCGATGACGATCTCGGCGACACCCGGTTCTTTGGACTCCTTGTTATAGTAATCATCTCGGTAGATGAACATAATTACGTCTGCATCCTGCTCAATAGCACCAGATTCGCGAAGATCGCTCATCATCGGCCGCTTGTCGGTGCGCGTTTCCACCGACCGGTTGAGCTGCGACAGCGCAATCACAGGGCATTGCAACTCCTTGGCCAGTGCCTTCAGACCGCGCGAGATCTCGCTGATCTCGGTCGCCCGGTTCTCGCCGCTGCTGGAGCCGGAGCCGCTCATGAGCTGCAGATAGTCCACCACGATCAGACCGAGTTGCCCGAACTGACGCGCCTGCCGCCGCGCCCGCGCACGGACTTCACCCGGCGTCAGCGCAGGCGTCTCATCAATGAACAGGTGAACGCCGTGCAGCAGGTCCAGCACCTCGGACAGTCGGCCCCACTCGTCATCGTTCAGCGCGCCAGTGCGCAGGTGCTGCTGGTCGATGCGGCCGAGCGAACCGACCATCCGCAGCGCCAGTTGCGATGCACCCATTTCCATCGAGAACACGACGACCGGCTTGCGCTCCTTGACGGCGACGTGTTCGGCGATGTTGAGCGCGAAGGCAGTTTTCCCCATTGAGGGCCGTGCCGCCAGGATGATCAAATCGCCGCCCTGGAACCCCGCCGTCATGCGGTCGAGGTCGATGAAGCCACTCGGCACACCGGTCACCTCACCGGCGCCGCTGTCGGCCAGTTCCTGCACGCGGTCGATCAGCGAGACGACCAGGTTGTCGAGCGAATGGAAGCCTTGCTTGTTGCGCGAGCCTTCCTCGCCGATCTTGAAAATCTTGCTCTCGGCCTCGTCGAGGATGATCGACACCGGCGTGCCCTGCGGGTTCAGCGCCTTGGTGGCGATCTCATCGCTGGTCTCGACCAGCTTGCGCAGGATGGCCCGCTCGCGCGTCGGCGGGCTTGTTGCCGCTGATGAGGGCCATGATGGCCGCGTAGATCAGCTTGTGCTCGTAGCGGTAGAAATCGTTGTCGGTGAGCAGGTCGCCAGCGCGGTCGGAGGCGCTGTTGTCGAGCAGCAGACCGCCCAGCACGCTTTGCTCGGCTTCGACCGAGTGGGGAGGCACGCGCAGGCGCGCCACCTCGTCGTCACCGCCGCGGGAGGACGGCATCATGGATCCGGATGGCAGGGAGGGCATCGTTCGATGATAGGTCGGGAGCCGGGCTGTGGACAGACCAAATAAAAAGGCCGGCATATGCCGGCCTTCAGGAGCACCGGGACCAGCACGGTGCGGGCACAGGGACGGGGATCAGTCCGTCGCGCCGACGACCGCCACGGTCACATCGACCACGACGTCATGGTGCAGTGCAACGGCCACTGTCTGCGCACCAACGACCTTCAGCGGGCCATTGGGCATGCGGACCTGGGCCTTGGCAACGGCGAAGCCAGCGGCCTTGAGGGCCTCGGCCACGTCGGCGTTGGTCACCGAGCCGAACAGACGGCCATCGACACCGGCCTTCTGGGCGATGGTGACGGTCTTGCCAGCCAGCTTTTCGCCTTCGGCCTGTGCGGCAGCCAACTTGTCAGTCAGCACTTTTTCGAGTTCGGCACGGCGGACTTCGAATTCCTTGAGGGCCTTTTCGGTGGCGCGGCGTGCGGCACCCTTGGGGATCAGGAAATTGCGGGCGTAGCCGTCCTTGACCTTGACCACGTCACCCAGGGTACCCAGGTTGGCCACTTTTTCGAGCAGGATCACTTGCATACCGGACTCCTCAGACCTTGTGCTGGTCGCTGTACGGCAGCATCGCGAGGAAGCGCGCACGCTTGATCGCGGTGGTGAGCTGACGCTGGTAGATCGCACGGGTGCCGGTCAGGCGGGCCGGGGTGATCTTGCCGTTTTCGCCGACGAAATCACGCAGGATGTCGAGATCCTTGTAATCGATCGATTCGACACCGGCGACGGTGAAGCGGCAGAAACGCTTGCGCTTGAACAGCAGGGATTGCTGGTTGCGCTTGACCTTGCGGTCCTTGGAAAATTTACCACGTGGCGGGGGCATGACAACCTCCTAAGTCAATACGGGAACGTTGGGACTGGTATCGAGCTGGCTGATGTGGAACATGACGCCCCGACCGCTGCGCTGCTTGCCCAGGAATCCGCTGAACACTGCGGATTCGCCGATCGCCAGTCTTTCGAGCTGGCGGGCAGTGTCCCCGAGGGCCGTCGCGTGGATTTCCACGCTGACCTGCCTGGGGTGTCCGGCGTGCTCGATCTGCGAGGCGTGAGCCAATCGCACATCCAGCGCCGGCAGACCTGCCGGGGTATAGCGCATGGCCGCACGCTCGATGACCTGGGCTGCGAGCAGCACCTGGTTGACCACCGGAGCGTGGCAGGCGTCTGCCGACATCAGTTGCTCGTTTCCTGCTGGGACGACGACTTGCGCGCTTCTTCCTTCTCCACGCGCTTCATCATCGACGAAGGACCGGTTTCGGCCTTGTCGCGACGAACCGTCAGGTGGCGCAGGACTGCGTCGTTGAAGCGGAAGCCGGTTTCGATTTCAGCCAGGGTTTCCTTGCTGCATTCGATGTTCAGGCACAGGTAATGCGCCTTGGCCAGCTTGTTGATCAGGTAAGCCAACTGGAAGCGACCCCAGTCTTCGACACGGTGGATCTGACCACCGGACGCGGCCACCAGAGCCTTGTAACGCTCCAGCATGGCCGGAACTTGCTCGCTCTGGTCCGGATGGACCAGCAGCACGATTTCATAGTGACGCATGGATACTCCTCATGGATTCCTGTTGCGGAAGCCGCCCCGTCGCGTCAAGAGGGTGCAGCAAGAGAAAAGCCTGCGATTATAGCCCGATTCCGGGGGAATCGGGCACCGAACTCGCTAGGACCAGGTCGGCGTGCGCAGCCGATCGACGACAGCCTGCTCGGCTGGACCGGGCGGGCGGGTCAGCAGGCTCGCGATCACCAGCACCAACGCCCCGGCCGGTGCCCCGAACACCCCCGCAGCCACCGGCTCGATGCCCCACCACGCACAGTCCTGCAGTGGCCGGGTGACACCGAACAGCCGGCGCAGCAGTTCATGGTTGGTCGCCATGTAGTAGCTGCAGACGCACAACCCGGACAACATGCCCAGCACCGCGCCGGTCCGGTTGGCGCGTCGCCAGAAGATCCCCATCACCAGCGCGGGAAAAAACGTCGCCGCCGCGAGCGAGAACGCGGCCGAGACGAACTGCAGGATGTCGGCAAACCGCATCGAGGCGATGAACGCCGCCAGCAGCGCCACCACCAGCACCAGGAACTTGGACAGCATCACGCGCCGCATGGCCGGTGCCCGCGGGTTGACGAGGCGAAAATACAGATCGTGCGACAGCGCGTTCGAGATGGTCAGCAGCAGCCCGTCCGCCGTGGACAGTGCCGCCGCCAGCCCGCCCGCCGCCACCAGATACGTCACCACCAGCGGCAGCCCGCCGATCTCCGGGGCTGCCAGCACAATCACATCACCGCCCAGGTGCAGCTCAGCCAGTTGCAGCAGCCCGTCGCCGTTGATGTCCTCGACCGAGACCAGCGTCGGGTCCAGCTTGGACCAGCGCCGGATCCAGCCCGGCAACTGGTCGAAAGGTGTGCCGATGAGGTTGGTGAAGACCTCGTACTTGACCATCACCGCGAGCGCCGGCGCAGCCAGATAGAGCAGCGCGATGAAAAACAGCGACCACCCCACCGAGCGCCGCGCCTCGCTGACCGAGGGTGTCGTGTAATAGCGCGTCAGCACATGCGGCATCGCAGCGGTGCCCAGCATCAGGCACAGCACCAGCGCCAGAAAGTTGCGCCGCCCGACCTCATAGGCCTTGCGGGCCACGGCATCGCCGCTGGGGTTGCCCGCCGCGATCGGCTGTGCCTGTGGTGGCATGCCGCCCAGCGGGAGCGCGCGCTGCCGGGCATCGTCGTACTCCTGCTGGTACGCGATGCGGGCTGCGGCTTCGGTCTGCGGGCGACTCAGCAGGCGCCGTTCGGCCTGCTGCACCCGAGCCGGCGCCGCATCGCCCGCCTGCAGCGCCTTGACCTGGGCGGCCATCGTCTCGGCATCGTCGATCATGGCCTGACGCACATCATCGAGCTTGCGCAGCGCATCATCGGCGCGTACCTGCAACTGGCGGATCACGGTCAATTCCGCCAGATCCTTCTTCAGCACTTCCTCGCGCTGGGTGACGTGCTCCAGTTGCTGCCCATAGGAGAACAGCGGAAACGGATTGCCCGTCTGGTTCAGCGACATCCAGGCCACCGGCGTCAGATAGGCCAGGATCAGGATGATGTACTGCGCCACCTGCGTCCAGGTCACCGCCCGCATGCCACCCAGGAATGAACACACCAGAACACCGCCCAAGCCGACGAAAATGCCAATTTCGAAGCTGAAGCCAGTGAGATGCGAGGTGATGAGGCCCACGCCGTAGATCTGCACCACCACGTAGACAAAGGACACCAGCGTCACCGCCACCACGCCCACCAGACGCGGCAATTCCCCGCCATACCGGGCGCCGAGGAACTCGGGGATCGTGAAACAGCCCAGCCGGCGCAGGTAGGGTGCCAGCAACAAGGCCACCAGGCAGTAGCCACCCGTCCAGCCGAGGATGTAGGCCAGTCCGGCAAACCCCTGCAGGTACAGCACGCCGGCCGTGCCGATGAACGAAGCGGCCGACATCCAGTCCGCCGCGGTGGCCATGCCATTGAAGATGGCCGGCACACGCCGCCCGGCGACGTAGTACTCGGCCTCGTCCGTGGTGCGCGACATCAGCCCGATCGCGGCGTACACCGCAACGGTGGCGATCAGGAACGTGCCGCCGATCCAGCCACGCGGCCAGCCCAGGCGCTCCATGGCACCGAGCCCCAGGATGAAGACCAGCACGCCCAGCGTGTAGTACGCATAGCGTCGGGTCAGTACCCGCGTGAAGATGCGTGTTTCCTCGGACGCCCCCAGCACCGGATCAGCATCAGCCATGGTGCCGATCGGCCTCGGTCAGCACCTCGCGCTCCAGCCGGTCCATCAGCCAGCCATGCACCACGATGATCAGCAGATACACCCCGATCGCTCCCTGCGTGGCCCACCAGTAGCCAGCAGGCATCCGACCGACACGCCACACATCCAGCGCATGCGCCCACCAGGACACCCCGAATGTGACGGCGAGCCACAGCGCCAGCCCCAGCAGGGTCCATAGACAGACACGGTGCCAATAGCTTTTCTTGGGAGGGCGATCGGGTTTCTTGTGGTCCATGCAGTCACCTCTGGCGTGAATTGTGCGCACATGCTGTCGGCGTCGCCACAGGATTGACACCGAGACGAACCCTGCAATGCAACAGCCCACCGGAATAGGTGGGCTGCAGGGGAGAACGCGACCGATCAGCGACCGGTCCACGCCAGAAGATCAGCGTTTGGCCAGGCGCTGCCAGGTCTCGACCACCGAATCCGGATTCAGCGAGATCGACACGATGCCCTCCTGCGCCAGCCAGTCGGCGAAGTCGGGGTGGTCGCTGGGGCCTTGGCCGCAGATGCCGATGTACTTGCCGTGCGCTCGGCAGGCAGCGATCGTGCGGGAGATCAGCGCCTTGACTGCTGGATCGCGCTCGTCGAAGTCGGCGGCCAGAATCTCCAGCCCGGAATCACGGTCCAGGCCCAGCGTCAACTGGGTCAGGTCGTTCGAGCCGATGGACATGCCGTCGAAGAACTCCAGGTACTGCTCGGCCAGAATGGCATTGCTCGGGATCTCGCACATCATGATCAGGCGCAGCCCGTCCTGACCGCGCCTGAGGCCCTGGTCGGCAAGCATGCCGACGACGCGCTCGGCCTGCTTCAGCGTGCGCACGAAGGGCACCATGATCTCGACGTTGGTCAGCCCCATGTCGTTGCGCACACGGCGCATCGCCTCGCACTCCATCGCGAACGCTTCGCCGAACTCGGCGCTGACATAGCGCGCCGCGCCGCGGAAGCCCAGCATCGGGTTCTCTTCTTCCGGCTCGTAGCGGCTGCCGCCGATCAGCTTGCGGTACTCGTTCGACTTGAAGTCCGACAGGCGCACGATCACCGGCTTGGGCCAGAAGGCCGCGGCGATGGTGGAGATGCCCTCGACCAGCTTGTCCACGTAGAACGCCCGCGGGCTGGCGTGACCCCGCGCCACCGATTCGACCGCCTTCTTCAGGTCGGAGTCGATGTTCGGGTAGTCCAGGATCGCCTTCGGGTGGACGCCGATGTTGTTGTTGATGATGAATTCGAGCCGCGCCAGACCGACACCCGAGTTCGGCATCTGGCAGAAGTCGAACGCGAGCTGCGGGTTGCCCACGTTCATCATGATCTTGACCGGCGAATACGGCAGCTCGCCGCGCTGCACTTCGCTGACCTCCATGTCGAGCAGGCCGTCGTAGATGTAGCCGGTGTCGCCTTCCGAGCAGGCGACGGTGACGAGCTGGCCGTCCTTCAGGTGCTCGGTCGCGTCGCCGCAGCCGACCACCGCCGGGATGCCCAGTTCACGCGCAATGATCGCCGCGTGGCAGGTGCGCCCGCCGCGGTTGGTGACGATCGCGGCCGCGCGCTTCATCACCGGCTCCCAGTTGGGATCGGTCATGTCGGTCACGAGCACGTCGCCGGGCTGCACACGCTCCATCTCGGCACTCGAATGAACCAGACGCACGGGGCCGGTGCCGATCTTCTGGCCGATCGCGCGGCCTTCGGCGACGATGGTGCGGTCGGTGCTGTTCTTGAGCTTGTAGCGGTGCTCGACCTTGCCGCCCATCTGGCTCTTCACCGTTTCCGGGCGGGCCTGCAGGATGTAGAGCAGACCGTCACTGCCGTCCTTGCCCCACTCGATGTCCATCGGGCGGGCGTAGTGCTTCTCGATGATGAGTGCGTAGCGGGCCAGTTCGGTCACATCGGCATCGTTCAGCGAGTAGCGGTTGCGCATCTCGGGCGGCGTGTCCACGGTGCGCACCAGCTTGCCGGTGGCGGCCTTCTCTTCCGGCGTCGCGAACTCCATGCGGATCAGCTTGGAGCCCAGGTTGCGGCGGATCACGGCAGCCTTGCCGTTGCGCAGGGTCGGCTTGTGGACATAGAACTCGTCCGGGTTCACGGCACCCTGCACCACCGTCTCACCCAGGCCGTAGCTGGAGGTGATGAAAACGACCTCCTGGAAACCGGATTCGGTGTCCATCGTGAACATCACGCCCGCGGCACCCAGATCCGAACGCACCATGCGCTGGATGCCCGCCGACAGCGCGACATCGGCGTGCGCGAAGCCCTTGTGGACGCGGTAGGAGATGGCGCGGTCGTTGTAGAGCGACGCAAACACCTCGCGGATCTTGTGCAGCACGCTGTCAATGCCGACGACGTTCAGGAAGGACTCCTGCTGCCCGGCAAACGAGGCGTCCGGCAGGTCTTCCGCAGTGGCCGACGAGCGCACGGCGAAGGACGCACCGGGGTTGCCCTCGGTGAGCTTGATGAATTCGGCGCGGATCTGGGCCTCGAACTCGGCCGGAAACGGCGCGGACTCGACCCAGCCTCGGATCTCGGCGCCCGCTTCGGCCAGCGCCCGCACGTCGTCGGTGTTCAGCGCATCGAGGCGGGCGTTGATCTTCTCGGTCAGGTGGCTGGCGGTCAGGAACTCGCGGAAGGCCTGGGCGGTGGTGGCAAAACCACCGGGCACCCGCACGCCAGAGGCGGCGAGCTGGCTGATCATTTCACCGAGCGAGGCGTTCTTGCCGCCGACCGATTCGACATCGGTCATGCGCAGGTGCTCGAAGGGAACTACCAGGGGGGTCGCCAGAGGGGTTGAAGACATGACAAAGCTCCATGATGTAAAAAACCTGGGGCTTCCCTGCGGCGAACGCCAGCCGTCATCCCCCACCCGCTTTGTGGTGGTTGTTTGTGTGAGAGGGGGATCGGGCGTGGCATGGCGAGAAGCGATTGGGTGCCATTCTAGGGGCAGGCCGACCTATGATGTACCCAGCTTGTACCCATTTCCTGCGATCACCTTCATGCCCAACCGCACTGTCTTCTTCGTCTCCGATGGCACCGGCATCACTGCGGAAACCTTCGGCAAATCGATCATGGCCCAGTTCCCGGCCAAGCACCGCCACATCCGCCGGCCCTTCATCGACACCCAGGAAAAGGCCGAACACATCGTCAAGGAGATCAACCAGCTCGCGCTGCAGGAAGGCCAGCGCCCGATTGTTTTCCTGACACTCGCCAAAAACGATGTGCGCGACCTGCTCAGCGCCCAGTGCAATGCACTGGTGCTCGACATGTTCCGCACCTTCGTCGAGCCGATCGAGATCGAGCTGGGCGTCAAGAGCAACCACCGCGTCGGCCGCTTCTCGGACGTGGCCAAGAGTCAGGAATACCACGACCGCATCGAGGCGATCAACTTCTCGCTGGCGCACGACGACGGTCAGTCGGCCCGCAACCTGGCCGAGGCGGACGTGATCCTGGTAGGCGTGAGCCGCTGCGGCAAGACGCCAACCTCGCTCTATCTGGCGATGCAGCACGGCATCAAGGCTGCCAACTGCCCGCTCATCCCCGAGGATTTCGAGCGCGACAGCCTGCCCACCATGCTCAAGCCGCACAAGCGCAAGTGCTTCGGCCTGACCATCGATGCCGACCGCCTGAGCCAGATCCGCAACGAGCGCCGGCCAGGCAGCAAATACGCCGCGCTGGAGAACTGCCGCGCCGAAATCAACGAGGCCGAGCGGATCATGAAGCGCGAGGGGATCGCATGGCTGTCCTCGACGCACAAGTCGATCGAGGAGATCGCGACGACGATCCTGCGGGATATTCGGCCGGATCGGCTGATTTACTGAGCTGGCTTACAGCGCCTGCCGCACCGACTCGTACAGACAGATCGCCGTCGCCGCCGCCACGTTGAGCGACTCCTCGCCGCCGGGCTGCGGAATGCGCACTGTCAGCCCGCAGCGTTGCATCAGCGGCTCGGCGACGCCCTGCCCTTCGTGGCCGAACACCCAGGCGCACGGGGCGGGCAGTGTCAGTTCGTGCAGCGCCTGCGCGGCATGCGAGCTGGTGGCGATCAGGGTCACGCCGAGCGAATCCAGTTCGCTGACGATGACCCCTTCGACGAGGTGCAAGGCGAAGTGCGCCCCCATGCCCGCCCGCAGCACCTTCGGCGACCACAGACCCGCGCTGCCCCGCATCGTCAGCACCTGCTTCACGCCCAAGGCCGCCGCGCTGCGCAGGATGGTGCCGACGTTGCCGGGGTCTTGCAGGCGGTCGAGCACGACCGTGGCCACGCCCGCCAGCGGCGCCTGCCCCTTGGACGGACCGTCGATCAGGAAACCGATCGGTGCGGGCGACTCCAGCGAACTGACCTCGGGCAGCAGGCTGTCGTCGAGCACGACGATCTCCTCGGCCTTCAGCGCCAGCTCGCGCGGGCCGGGTTGCAGCCACGCGCTCGCGCCCACCACCGCCTGCCTCGGCCGCCCGCCCCGCGCCAGAAACGCCCGGCACAGGTGATCGCCCTCCAGCCAGACGAGACCGAGCTTGCGGTACGCGCCCGGCTCCTGGGCAAGCCGGCGCAAGTCCTTGACCAGCGGGCTGCTGCGGGAGGTGATGTGGCGGGGTTCTTTCATGGGATCGGCTTCGGGTTCGGGTGCAGCAAGGCGGCGGCGCGAACCGGCGCATAGGAATGGCGGTGCTGCTCGCAGGGGCCGTGTTCGCGCAGCAGGCTGAGGTGGGCCGCGGTCGGGTAGCCCTTGTGAACGTCGAAGGCGTATTGCGGATAACGCACATGCAACTCGGCGCAAAGCCGGTCGCGGTGGACCTTGGCCAGGATCGACGCCGCCGAGATGGCCTGCACCTTGGCGTCGCCCTTGACGATGGCCTCGGCGGGGATGCGCAGCGTCGGGATGCGGTTGCCATCGACCAGCACCTTGACCGGCCGCAGCCGCAGGCCCTCGACGGCGCGGCGCATCGCCAGCATCGTCGCGTGCAGGATGTTGAGCTGATCGATCTCCTCGACCGTGGCCTCGGCGATGCAGCAGGCCAGTGCCTTGGCGCGGATCTCGTCGAAGAGCTGCTCGCGCCGCTTCGCCGTGAGCACCTTCGAATCGGCGAGCCCGGCGATGGGCTGCAGGTCGTCGAGGATCACGGCCGCCGCCACGACCGGCCCCGCCAACGGCCCGCGCCCGGCCTCGTCCACGCCCGCGATCAGGCCGGGGCGGTCGAAGCTCAGCGCGAACTGCTCGCTGATGAAGCGGACCGGCTCAGCGGCCGAGGATTTGCGCGATGGCATCGGTGGCTCGTCGCGCCATGTCCTGGCGCAGCAGGTGGTGCAGTTCGGTGAAACGCTGGCGCACGCCTTCGCAGCGCGACGGGCTGTCGAGCCACTGCCCGGCGGCCTGCGCCAGCGCCTCGGGCGTGCAAGAGTCCTGCAGCAGCTCCGGCACGACAAAACCGCGCAGCAGGATGTTCGGCAGCCCCACCCACGGCTGGTAGGCCATGCGTTTCATGCGCCACCACGACAACGTGGGCATGTTGTAGGTGATGACCATCGGGCGCTTGAACAGGGCGGCTTCGAGCGTGGCGGTGCCGCTGGCGATCAGCGTCAGGTCACACGCCGCCAGCGCCTCGTGCGAGCGACCGTCGATCACCTGCAGGTCGATCTGCCCGGCGAACTTCGCCACCAGCGGATCGATCAGGTCGCGCACGCCGCGCATCGCCGGCAGCACGAACTTCAGCCCGGGCCGCTGTTTCGTCAGCAGCGCCGCCGCCCCCAGCAGGCTGGGCAGGATGTGGCGTATCTCGCTGCGGCGGCTGCCCGGCAGCAGCGCGATCACGGTCGCGTCACCGGGCAGGTTCAGCGCCGTGCGGGCGGCTTCACGCGGCACCTCCATCGGGATCGCGTCCGCGAGCGGGTGGCCGACGTAGGTCGCGGCAATGCCCGCACGCTGGTACAGCTCCGGCTCGAACGGGAACAGGCACAGCACATGGTCCACGGCCGCCCGGATCTTGTGGATGCGGTTGCCGCGCCAAGCCCAGATCGACGGGCTGACGAAGTGGATGGTCTTGACGCCGGCTGCCTTCAGCCGCGTTTCCAGCCCGAGGTTGAAGTCCGGTGCATCGACCCCGATGAAGGCATCCGGCCGCGCTTTCAGCAGGCGGTCCCCCAGCTCGGTGCGCAGCGCGAACAGCCGCCGCAAGCGCCACAGCAGCTCGAAGCTGTAGCCATGCACGGCGAGCAGGTCATACGGCCACCACGCCTCGAAGCCGTGGCGCGCCATCTGCAGCCCACCAATGCCCGAAGACTGCAGATCCGGCCAACGCTGTTTCAGGCCCCCTAGCAGCAGGCCGGCCAGCAGATCCCCGGAAGGCTCGCCTGCCACGAGTGCGAGGCGCGGATCGGTGGTCGTCTCCATCGCGGCAAACCGGCTCAGCGGACGATGCCGCGGGGTGCGTGGGCGAGGAACTCCAGCATCAGCCGCACCTCGCCGTCCGCATCCGGAACCGTACCGAGCAGGGCCTCGATCTCGGCGCGGGCGGCGTCCAGCGTCAGGCTCTTGCGGTAGAGCGCCCGGTACATCTGCTTGACGACGGCGATGCGCTCCGGGCTGAAACCGCGGCGCTTCAAGCCCTCCTGGTTGAAGCCATGCGCCTCGCAGGGGTTGCCGGCGACCATGACGAAGGGCGGCACGTCCTGGGCGATGCGCGACGCGAAGCCGGCCATCGCGTGGGCGCCGACGCGGCTGAACTGGTGGATGCCGGTCAGGCCGCCGATGATCGCCCAGTCGCCGACCTGCACATGGCCGGCGAGCGTGGTGACGTTGGCCATGATGGTGTGGCTGCCGATGCGGCAGTCGTGGGCGATGTGGACATAGGCCATGACCCAGTTGTCGTCGCCGACGCGGGTGACGCCTTCGTCCTGCGCGGTGCCGGTGGAGACGGTGCAGGACTCGCGGAAGGTGTTGCCGTCGCCGATTTCCAGCCGGGTTGGCTCGCCGGCGTACTTCTTGTCCTGCGGGTCGGAGCCGATCGCGCAAAAGGGGTAGAAGCGGTTGTCGCGGCCGATCGTCGTGTGGCCGTCGATGACGCAGTGCGAACCGACGCGGGTGCCTTCGCCGAGGCTGACGTGGGCGCCGACGATCGAGAAGGGGCCGACCTCGACCGACGGGTGCAGCCGGGCAGCGGGATCGACGATGGCCGAGGGGTGGATCTTCGTCATGGGCCGCTCAGCTCAGGTGCTCTTGAGCGCACCATCGATGCCCGCGAAGTACACCACCGTGTCCTCGCCCGGATCTTCGCCCATCGTCGCGAACGACAGCAGCGCGGACGCCTGGGCCAAGGCTTCGAGGATCATCACGCCCGGCATCACCGGACGGTGCGGGAAGTGCCCCAGGAAGATCGGCTCGTTGATCGACACGTTTTTCAGCGCCTTGATGCGCTTGCCCAGCTCGATCTCCAGCACGCGGTCCACCAGCAGGATCGGGTAGCGGTGCGGCAGCTTCTTGAGGATCTGGTGGATGTCCATCTTGAGCAGAACGGGTGCGGGTGCGGGGGTGTCGGTCGTCTCGGCGGGCAGGATCGGCGTCGTGGTCATGGTGTCATCTTCTTTTCGAGGGCGCGCAGGCGGTCGCGCAAGGTGTGCAACTGGCGCAGGGTGGCGGCATTTTTCTCCCACGCGGCGTTGTCGTCGAGCGGGAAGACCCCGCTGTACTGCCCGGGCTTGGCAATCGAGCGCATCACGACGCTGGCCGCGGAGATGTGGACCCCATCGGCCAGCGCGAGGTGACCCAGCACGATGGCGCCACCGCCCACCGTGCAGCCACTGCCGATGCGCGCGCTGCCCGCCACGCCGACGCAGCCGGCCATCGCGCTGTGGTCGCCGATCTGGACGTTGTGGCCGATCTGGATGAGGTTGTCGAGCTTGACGCCCTGGCCGATCACGGTGTCGTCGAGGGCGCCGCGGTCGATGCAGGTGTTCGCGCCGATTTCCACGTCATCGCCCACGACCACGCCGCCGAGCTGTTCGATCTTTTCCCAGCGGCCGGCGGTCGGGGCAAAACCGAAGCCGTCCGCACCGATGACAACACCGCTGTGCAGCAGACAGCGTGCGCCGAGACACGTTCCCGGCATCAGCGTCACGCGAGGAGCCAGTCGGGTAGCCTCGCCAATCTCGACACCCGCACCGATGAACACGTGGGCACCGACCACAGCGCCCCGGCCAATCACCGCACCAGATTCAATGACCGCCAGCGGCCCGATGGACACGCCCTCGCCCAGCACGGCATCCGGTGCCACCACAGCGCTGGGGTGGACACCAACAGGTGGTGCAACACGCGAACGCGCCGCCCACCATTGGGTCAGGCGCGCGAAGTAGAGATAGGGATCTGGCGTGACCAGCGCAACACAGCCGGTCCGAACACCATCACGCATGCTTGGCGCCACGATGACGCAGCCGGCGGCCGTGTCCTGCAACTGGGCACGGTAACGGGGATTCGACAGGAAACTGATCGTCGCCGCATCGGCGCCGGCGAGCGGTCCGATTCGGCTGATCAGGCGGTCACCGAGAAACTCGGCGCCGTCATTCGAAACCAGATCTCCCCCGAGGGCCGCCTGCACTGCGTGCAGACGCACGGAGAAGACGGGGTTCACTTGGTCGGCGCGGGTGCGGCGTTGAGCGCCTTGATCACCTTGTCGGTGATGTCCACGCGGGGACCGGCGAAGACCACCGGGTCTTGCAGGATCAGGTCGTACTTCTCGGCATCGAAGATCTGCTTGATGACACGGTTGGCACGTTCGACCACCGCAGACAGCTCTTCGTTCTTGCGCTGGTTGAGGTCTTCCTGGAACTCGCGGCGCTTGCGCTGCAGTTCACGCTCCTGCTCGACAAGGTCACGCTGCCGGCGTCCACGCTCGGATTCGGCCAGGGTGACCTGCTCCTTCTCGAATTTGTCGGCGGTTGTCTTGAGCCGCGCAGCCGCGTCGTTGAGTTCTTTCTCGCGCTTGCCGAACTCGACTTCGAGCTTGGCCTGCGCCGCCTTGGCGGGCGCCGCGTCACGCAGCATGCGGTCGCTGTTGACGTAGCCGATCTTGAATTCCTGCGCCGAGACCGCCGGAGACGCCAGCAGCGCCGCGGTGGCGACGACAGTGGTGGTGAGGGCAAGCAGGGCCTTGGCAGTCAGCGGACGTATGAAGGAAGTCATCATCAGAATGCGGTACCGATCTGGAACTGGAAGCGTTGGATTCTATCCTGAGCAAACTTGCGGATGGGTTGACCCCAGCTGAGTTTGAGCGGACCGACCGGCGAGATCCAGGAAACGCCCAGGCCGGCCGAGGTCCGGAACGACGCGATGGTCGGCGTCTCGCCATCGCCCCAGACATTGCCGGCGTCCATGTAACCGAAGAAGCGCAACGTCCGATCGTTGCCGGTTCCAGGGAATGGGAAATACAGCTCGCTGTTCAGGTTGATCCGCTTGGTGCCGCCGATG
>JBEEMX010000095.1:0-9416 GCA_041192465.1 Pseudomonadota bacterium
GCGCATCAGGCGTTCGGTGCCTTCGCGCGAGACGGGCTTGATGCCGATGCCCGAGGTGTCCGGAAAACGGATCTTCGTGACGCCCATCTCCTCCTGCAGGAACTTGATCAGCTTCTTCGCCTTCTCCGATTCGGCCGCGTACTCGATGCCGGCGTAGATGTCTTCCGAGTTCTCGCGGAAGATGACCATGTCGATCTTGTGCGGCTCCTTGACCGGCGAAGGCACGCCCTTGAAGTACTGCACCGGGCGCAGGCAGACATACAGGTCCAGCTCCTGGCGCAATGCGACGTTCAGCGAACGGATGCCGCCACCAACCGGCGTGGTCAGCGGGCCCTTGATCGACACCACGTACTCGCGCAGCACCTCCAGCGTCTCGGCCGGCAGCCACACGTCCGGGCCGTAGACGCGGGTGGCCTTCTCGCCCGCGTAGATCTCCATCCAGTGGATCTGGCGCTCGCCGCCGTAAGCCTTGGCGACAGCGGCATCCACCACCTTGGTCATCACCGGAGTGATGTCGATGCCGGTGCCGTCGCCTTCGATGAACGGGATGATCGGGTGGTTCGGGACGTTCAGCGAGAAGTCCGCGTTGACGGTGATCTTCTGCCCGTCGGCAGGCACCGTGATGTGCTCGTACATGGTTCCGGCTCCGTGGTGCGGTGGGTGAATTTGTTCTATTCGGGGTCGAAAATGATTCTATGTCAGGCACACCAGGCGGCGAGGGTGTCGGTCCAGAGCGCATGCCCGAACGACCAGCCCACCAGCGCCACGATGGTCGCCCCCGCCATCCGCAGCGACAGCGACGCTGGCGACACCCCGCCGCGGACACCCGCGGAACGCAGGGCAGCAGGCACCCAGCGCAGCCAGAGCGCCGGCCCAGCGAGCAGCCCGAGCGCACTCGTGGTGGCAAAAATGGCCATGACCGTGGCGCCCTCGGCCGGGGTCGAAGCGACCGACGCCACCAGCAGCGCCGCATGCAGCAGGCCGCAGGGCAAGGCCGGCCAGAGCAATCCCCACGCAACGGCCTTCACCTCGCCCGGCATGCGGATGCGGGCCGCACCGTCCGGCAACGCAGGGCGGCCGCGTTGCTCCAGCCAGGCGACCAGACTCTCGGGCAACGCGCCTTTCAGGAGCATCCACACCCCCAGGAGCAGCAGGAAGACCTGAAACCCGGTCCAGACCGGCCGCAACCAGCCGGCCGACGCGGCCAGCCAGCGCAGCCCCCCCACCAACGAGGCAGCCAGTGCCCCCGCCACGGCATACGCCACCAGACGCCCCACCAGCACACCGGCCACGGCACCCACCGGCTGCTCCGGTTTGCAGCGCCGGGCAACCGCCGCGCAGCCCGCCCCGCACATCGCCGCGCAATGCGGTGTGCCCGACAGCCCCATCAGTGCCGCGGTCAGCAGCAACGCACTTGTCATCCAATCACCCTGGAAAGCCGCTCCCGGCTGCGGTCGGCGCGCAGATGGCGCCGATCCGCGAGATGGCCGACACGCCCAGCCCGATGAGGTCACAGTCCGGTTGCGTGCTGTAGCCCTGGAAGTTGCGGTGGAGCCGGCCCTGGCGCTTGGCCTGGGCGAGGCTGTCCCCGGGCAAGGCAAAGTGGTCCATGCCGATGTACGGGTAGCCATGGCCGACAAAACCCGCCAGCGCCTGTCCCAGCATGCCCAGCCGATCCGTTGCGCTGGGCAGATCGGCCGAGACAATGCACCGCTGCGGCTTGAAACGTGCAGGCAGGTGGGCGTAGCCGTACAGCGCGATGCGGTCCGGCCGCAACAGCGCAACCTGACGCACCGTGCGCTCGAAACTCTCGGGCGTCTGTCTGGGCAGTCCGTAGATCAGGTCCACATTGACCGAGTCGAAGCCCAGTTCCCTCGCATCGCGCACCAGCGCCTCGGTCCATGGTGTGTCGCGGGAAAGTGTCGTATGTTCCATGGCAAGCACTGTGCCGACCTTGTGGCGACCGACCTTGACCCAGCGCAAGTCTGCTGCAGGGCACCAGCACAAGAATCGCCCTTCCTTGATCTACAGGGTTTACACCATGCACGACACCACGACCCCACCCCGCCTCGATGTCCTGAAGGTGGCCTGTTCCGCCTGCAACCTGCGCGAGCTGTGCCTGCCGGTGGGACTGTCGGACGAGGAGCTGGTGTCGCTGGACCACATGATCGGCACGCGCCGGACGGTGCGCCGTGGCGAGCGGCTGTTCCACGCGGGCGAAACGTTCACGGCGCTCTACGCCGTGCGCACCGGCTTCTTCAAGACCACCGTGGCCGCCGAGGACGGGCGCGAGCAGGTGACGGGATTCCAGATGGCCGGCGAGCTGCTCGGACTCGACGGCATCAGCACCGACCACCACGCCTGCGACGCCACCGCGCTGGAGGACTCGCAGGTCTGCATGATCCCCTACGGCCAACTGGAGACGCTCTCGCGCGAGTTCACGCTGCTGCAGCACCAGTTCCACAAGATCATGAGCCGCGAGATCGTGCGGGACCACGGGGTGATGCTGCTGCTGGGGTCGATGCGGGCGGAGGAGCGGCTGGCGGCGTTCCTGCTCAACCTGACACAGCGGCTGCAGGCGCGCGGCTTCTCGCACTCGGCGCTGGTGCTGCGCATGACCCGCGAGGAGATCGGCAGCTACCTGGGCCTGAAGCTGGAAACGGTCAGCCGCACCTTCTCCAAGTTCCAGGACGACGGACTCCTCGACGTCAAGCAGCGCGACATCCGCATCCTCGACCAGGGCGCGCTGCAGCAGGTCGTGAACGCGGCGAACTGCTGAGCCGCAGCACCGTCACTTCACGCCCCCGGTGGCGGCGTGGTTGCGGCCCTGCATCGCTGGCAGGTGGGCCGCATCGGTGGCGGTGGTGGCCATCTCCAGCACGGGGTCGGGGTGCCGGATCGCCAGCCCCAGCGTGACGAAGCTCGCCACCACCACGACCAGCGGCCCGCTGATCACCAGCCAGACCATCTTGTAACGCCACCAGGGCGGGGTCTCGGCGCCCGTGGCGGGGGTCGGGATCGCAGTCGAAGCGGGATGGCGTGTCGTCATGGGAACTCCTGTGTGCTCAGCGCGGCACGATGAAGGTGGACTTCTCGCGCACCACGGCCGGCGCATGTCCGACCTCGGCGCGCTCGACCTCGAACTGGATGGCGTGTGGGCCGGGGCCGGCCTGGCTGGCGGTCTCGAACCCCGCCTGGACCGCCACCGTCACCCAGCGCGCCTCGGCCGGCCCGACCGCGACCGCCTCGCCCGGCGTCACCTGCAAGCCCGGCAGACCGGTGGCGGCGATGCGGAACCGCTGCGGCTGCTCGGTGGCGTTCATGATCTGCAGGCGGTAGAGGTTCTCGGTGCGGCCGTCCTCGACCTGGCGGGCCAGCGTTGCCCGGTCCCGCACGACATCGACCCGGAACGGCGCGCGCAGCCACAGGCTCGCCCCCACCGCTCCGACGATCAGCACCAGCACCGCCGTGTAGCCCAGCACCCGCGGGCGCAGCGCCCGGCGCCACATCTGCCCGCGCGTGAGGTGCTGCTGCAGGCTGTTCTGCGTCGCGTAGCGGATCAGGCCGGGCGCGTAGTCCATCTTGTCCATGATGTGGTCGCAGGCGTCAATGCAGGCCGCACAGCCGATGCACTCGTACTGCAGGCCCTTGCGGATGTCGATGCCGGTCGGGCAGACCTGCACGCACACGCCGCAGTCCACGCAGTCGCCCAGCCCCTTGGACTGGGGATCGACCGTCTTGCCACGCGCACCCCGCGGATCACCGCGCTCGGCGTCGTAGCTGATGATGAGCGTGTCCTTGTCGAACATGGCGCTCTGGAAGCGGGCGTAGGGGCACATGTACTTGCACACCTGCTCGCGCAGGAAACCGGCGTTGCCATAGGTGGCCAGGGCGTAGAACAGCACCCAGAAGGCTTCCCATGGACCCAGCCCCAGCCCGAGCACCAGACCCGCGAGCGTGCGGATCGGCGTGAAGTAGCCAACGAAGGTGAAGCCCGTCCACAGCGAGAACAGGAACCACACGCCCTGTTTGCCGCCCTTGCGCAAGACCTTGTCCGTTGTCCACGGCCCCGCGTCGAGGCGCATGCGCTGGGCGCGGTCGCCCTCGAAGTGGTGCTCGACCCACAGGAAAATCTCGGTGTAGACCGTCTGCGGGCAGGCGTAGCCGCACCACAGCCGCCCCGCCACCGCCGTGAACAGGAACAGTGCGCAGGCCGAGATGATCAGCAGCCCCGTCAGGTAGATGAAGTCCTGCGGGTAGAGCACCAGGCCGCCGATGTAGAACCTCCGCGCGAGCAGGTCGAACAGCAGCGCCTGCCGGTCGTTCCACAGCAGCCAGGGCGTGCCGTAGAAAACGATCTGCGTGGTCCAGACCATCGCCCAGCGCCAGCGGGCAAAGACCCCCTGCACCGACCGCGGGTAGATTTTCTGCGTCTTCTGGTACAGCGAGATGGTCTTCACCACCGGCTCGCCGGTGGCTGGGGTCGTCATGGCTGCGCACCCTTGTGCGACAGGCTCCAGACATACGCCGCCAGCACCTGGATCTGCTCGGGCGAGAGCCGCGCCGCGTGCGCCGGCATGGCGTTGGTCTTGCCACCGTTGACCATCGCGGTGATCGCCGCCTCACCCCAGCCATGCAGCCAGACCTTGTCGGTCAGGTTGGGCGCACCCAGGGCTTGCGTGCCCTTGCCGTCCGCGCCGTGGCAGGCCGCGCATACACCGAACCTGGTCTTGCCCAACTGGGCGGCGATCGAGTTGTGCGGGCTGCCCGACAGGCTCAGCACGTACTGCGCGACGTTCTTGACATCCTCGGCCGAGCCGACCGCCGCGGCCATCGGCGGCATCATGCCCTGGCGCCCTTCCGCGATGGTCCTGGCGATGTAGTCCACGCCCGTGCCGCCCAGCCAGTCGTCATCGGTCAGGTTGGGAAAGCCCTTGCTGCCCTTGGCGTCCGAGCCGTGGCAGCCAGCGCAGTTGTTGAGGAACAGCCGCTCGCCGATGCCCATGGCCTGCTGGTCGCGGGCCAGCGCCTCCGGAGCCATCGTCGCGAAGCGGGCGTACAGCGGCGCCATGGTCTGGCGGGCCTTGGCGTGCTCGGACGCCAACTGACCGGCGGAGGACCAGTTCAGCGTGCCCTTGGCGGTGCCGAGTCCGGGATACAGCGCCAGGTAGACCGCCGCGAACACGACGGTCAGCACGAACAGGCCCACCCACCAGCGCGGCAGCGGGTTGTTCATCTCGCGCAGGTCCACGTCCCAGGTGTGGCCGGTGGAGTTGTCGTCGGCCATGGCGGTGCGCTTGCTCGCCACCAGCAGGATGAACAGGCAGAACACGAGTCCACCGACGGTGATCGCGATCACGTACCACGACCAGAAGTTGGATGTGAAGTCACTCATGGGTGCCTCCGTTGGATGCGTTGGATGCCTTGTGTTGGTCGTCGTCCAGGAACGGAAGCGCAGCGGCTTCCTCGAACCCGGAGCGGTTGCGGCTGGCATAGGCCCAGGCGACGATGCCCAGGAACAGGAGGAAGAAACCCACAGTCGCGAAACTGCGCAGGTCATTGACGATGTCCATGTCGCCTCCCGCTCACTTGACTGTCGCGGCTGTCGTGGCTGCGGCGGCCGGACCCTTGCCCGCCGTACCGAGCACCTGCAGGTAGGCGATGACGGCGTCGAGTTCGGTCTTGTCCTTGACCCCGTCGGCGGCCTTGGCGATCTCGTCGTCGCTGTAAGGAACGCCGACCTTGCGCAGCGCAGCCATGTTGGCGCCGATGCCGGCGTTGGCGGGCGCCTTGTCGAGCCACGCATACGACGGCATGTTGGACTCGGGCACCACGTCGCGCGGGTTGTTCAGGTGGATGCGGTGCCACTGGTCGCTGTACTTGCCGCCGACGCGGTGCAGGTCCGGGCCGGTGCGCTTCGAACCCCACTGAAAGGGGTGGTCATAGACGAACTCGCCGGCCTTGGACGCATCGCCATAGCGCAGCGTCTCGGAGCGGAAGGGGCGGATCATCTGCGAGTGGCAGTTGTAGCAACCCTCGCGCAGGTAGACATCGCGCCCGGCAAGCTGCAGCGGCGTGTAGGGCAGCAATCCCGCGACCGGCTGGGTCGTGGAGGTCTGGAAGAACAGGGGGACGATCTCGACCAGACCACCGAACAGGATGGTGACCAGGGTCAGGACGATCATCAGGAAGTTGCTGGTCTCGATCTTCTCGTGACCGGACACGGGGCGGTTGGCGTTGGCTTGGGCCATGGTGTGGGGTGCTCCGGTTCAGGCGTGGGCGACGACAGCCGGGATGGCGAGGAGGGGTTCGACCTGACCGGCCTGCACCGTCTTCACCACGTTCCAGGCCATGATGAACATGCCCGACAGGTACATCACGCCGCCGCCGAGGCGGATGACGTAGAACGGATAGGTCGCCTTGACGCTCTCGACGAAGCTGTAGACCAGCGTGCCGTCCGGGTTCACGGCACGCCACATCAGGCCCTGCATCACGCCAGCGATCCACATCGCGGCGATGTAGAGCACGATGCCGATGGTGGCGACCCAGAAATGCAGCTCCATCGCCCGGACGCTGAACATCTGCGTGCGGCCGAACATGCGCGGGATCAGGTGGTACAGCGAGCCGATCGTCACCATGCCGACCCAGCCGAGGGCGCCGGAGTGGACGTGGCCGATGGTCCAGTCGGTGTAGTGCGACAGCGCGTTGACGGTCTTGATGGACATCATCGGACCCTCGAACGTGCTCATGCCGTAGAACGACAGCGAGACGATCAGGAACTTCAGGATCGGGTCATCGCGCAGTTTGTGCCACGCGCCCGACAGGGTCATGATGCCGTTGATCATGCCGCCCCAGCTCGGCGCCAGCAGCACCAGCGAGAACACCATGCCCACCGACTGCGTCCAGTCCGGCAGCGCGGTGTAGTGCAGGTGGTGCGGACCCGCCCACATGTAGGTGAAGATCAGCGCCCAGAAGTGGACGATCGACAGCCGGTACGAGTAGACCGGCCGGCCGGCCTGCTTCGGGATGTAGTAATACATCATCCCCAGGAAGCCCGCGGTCAGGAAGAAACCCACCGCGTTGTGGCCGTACCACCACTGCACCATCGCGTCCTGCACGCCCGCGTAGGCCGAGTAGGACTTCATCGGCCAGACCGACACCGGCACCGCCGCGCTGTTGACGATGTGCAGCAGCGCCACCGCCAGGATGAAGGCGCCGAAGAACCAGTTGGCGACGTAGATGTGGCTGACCTTGCGGATGCCGACCGTGCCGAAGAACACGACCGCGTAGCTGATCCACACGACCGCGATCAGCAGGTCGATCGGCCACTCCAGCTCGGCGTATTCCTTGCCCTGCGTCATGCCCAGCGGCAGCGTGATCGCCGCGGCCAGGATGACCACCTGCCAGCCCCAGAACGTGAACTGGGCCAGCGCGGGCGCGAACAGCCGGGTCTGGCAGGTGCGCTGCACGACGTGGTAGCTGGTGGCGAACAGCGCGCAGCCGCCGAACGCGAAGATGACCGCATTGGTGTGCAGCGGGCGCAGGCGGCCGTAGCTGAGCCACGCGATGCCGTCCGTCAGTTCAGGGAATGCCAGTTGGGCCGCGATCACGACCCCGACCAGCATCCCCACAATGCCCCAGACCACCGCGGCGAGGGCGAACTGCCGCACGACGGTGTCGGTGTAGACGGGGTTAGCCGGCGGTGTGCTGATTGCCAATGTGGCCATGGTTGCTTGCTCCTGGAAACTCGACGCTTTCGATCCTTGGCCCGGATTCTTCGGTAGCAGGAACCGCACTGGATTGATCGACATCAAGCCCGTTGCGGTCCAGCCGCAAGATGCGCTCGCCTTCGCGGTCGAGGTCGTCGAACTGGCCGCTCTTCAAGGCCCAGGCGAAGACCGCGAGGACCAGGAAGACCAGGACCACCGACAGCGGAATCAGCAGGAACAGGATGTCCATGGCTCAAGCCAATCGCAGCGCGTTGAGCACGACCACCAGCGAGCTGAGCGCCATGCCCAGCCCCGCCAGCCACGGCGGCAGCCAGCCCATCAGCGCCAGCGGCACCGAGGCCACGTTGTAGAACAGCGCCCAGCCCAGGTTCTGCCGCACGACGGCCAGCGTGCGGCGCGCCGTGGCGAACAGGGCGGGCAGGTCGTCGAGGCGGTCGGACAGCACGATCACGTCCGCCCGCGCCTGCGCCAGCGCCGCGGCCGTGCCCAGCGCGACCGACACATCGGCGCGGGCGAGCACCGGTGCATCGTTGATCCCGTCGCCCACCATCGCCACCACGCGCCCCGCGGCCTGCAGCGCCTCGACGCCGGCGAGCTTGTCCTGCGGCGAGCAGCGGGCGCGGGCGTCGGCGATGCCCAGGCGGCGGGCCATGGCCTCGACGCTGGCGGACTGGTCGCCGGAGAACAGGTGCAGCGCCAGACCGGCCCGGGCCAGCCCCGCGACCGCCTCGATGGCGTCCGGACGCAGCACCTCGTCGAACTCGAAGCACGCCACTGGCTGCAGCCACCCGTCGAGTTCCATCCCCAGCCAGACCGCCGGCCGTTCCGGCAGCGCCACCCCCTCGGGCACACCGCACCAGCCCGGCGCCCCCATCCGCACCCGCAGCGCCCGCCCGTCGAAGCGGGCTGTCGCCTCCAGGCCGAGTCCAGCGTGTTCGGCCACGTCGTCGAGCACCAACCTCCCTCCCGCAGGCCCCGCCAGCGGCGCATAGGACTGCGCCATCGCGCGCGCCAGGGGATGCTGCGAACGCCGGGTCAGCAGTGCCATGAGGGTGTGCAGGTGCTCGCCCGCGATGTCCGGCGTGCGGTGGAGCACGCGGGACTCCACCAGGGTCAGGCGGTCCTCGGTCACGGTGCCGGTCTTGTCGAACACGACATCCTGCACGCGGGTCAGGATCTCCAGCGCGTCCAGCCGCTGCACCAGGATGCCACGCCGTGCCAGCTCGCCGGCCGACGCCAGCAAGGCCACCGGCGCCCCCAGCGACAGCGCACACGGACAGGTCACGATCAGCACCGACACGGCCACCCACAGCGCCCGGCTCGGGTCGATGAACTGCCACGCGCCCCACGCCCCCGCCGCCAGCGCCAGCACGCCCCAGAGGAACGGCGCGGCGATGCGGTCGGTGGCGAGCAGGAAATCCGGCCGCTCGGTCAACGCCCGCTCGACCAGGGCGACGATGCGCTGGTAGCGCGTGTGCGCGCCGAGCTGGAGCACCTCGACCACCACCGGTGCCCCCAGGTTGAGGCAACCCGCGGACACCTCGTCCCCCAGCGCCCGCGCCACCGGCCGCGACTCGCCCGACAGCATCGCCTCATCGACCTGCGTGGCCCCTTCGACCACGCGGCCGTCGGCGGCAAACGCTTGTCCGACATGGACCCGCACCCTGTCGCCCACCACCAGCGCGG